>CAYZKE010000230.1:0-5864 GCA_964478505.1 uncultured Loktanella sp. | reverse complement strand
TTTTCGTCGAGAGATCAGCAAAGGCAAGCGCAGTGCAGCCTTCAAATCTCTCACGCAAAGCATCCAACTCATCAACAACCATCTACAGCTCGCTTCCTGACTACGCATTGCCATGAGTACGGCAAATGTAAGGATTGTGGAAGGGCTGCAAGTAATTGCGCACCATTACGATGAACGCAAGATCCGGTCGACAGAGGACAAAGGGTCGTCAGTTGCTGGGTCGGCAGGCGCGCGGTCCCGCGCTGAACGGCCACTGTCAGGGGCACGTTGCACACGGCGGGGCATCACCGGTGCAGCCACGGGCGCGGGAATGTCACCGAGGCTATCCATGTTATACAGGGGCAGCTCGGTCCGGGCGGTGAGCGCTGTCAGCCGCTCGATCACGTCAATCAAATGTGCGGTGAAAGGCCCTGCGCCACTGGCATCCCACAGGTCATAATCTTCACCTGCCTGGATGGCCTGCAAGAGCGAGACAGGGAAAATCGCCCCAAACTGTCCTTGGGTTTCGCGTGACACGCGTTTGATCACGCGGCTTCGATCCTTTTCGGTGTTCAGCTTGTCAAACCGCGTGATTAGCAGGATCGAGTTTTCACGTACGGCCTGCGGCATGTCTTCCCACACAGCCGCTTCAGACTGGCGCCAGGCTTGGGTCGCATGGGTGCACCAGATCACTGCGTCCACTTCGGGCAGCATCCGTTCCCAGACAGAGGATGACATGTTGGGGTCCGAAATGCCCGGAAAGTCGATCAGATCACAGACTTCCAGAATGTCTGCTTCCAGAAAAAGGCGGATATTGCGGGTTTGCTCGACAGGTATGTTTTCCAGATCCGCGAGCGTGACAGGTTCTTTTGTTCCATCGACGTCAACGCGATAGGGCGCGCGGGTCCCGTGCGAAATCCAGACCGGTGACAAACGCGTCGCGGTTACTTTTTCCGGTAACGGGCGCTGGCCCATCAGAAGGTTAGAGAGCGTACTCTTTCCTGCACTGAATTCACCCATCAGCGCGATACGCGGTTTGCGGCGTCCGCCTGAAGCTGTTTCACCAACACTCATTTATCAACTCCCACTGCCAGCAGAGGTTTCGTTTCGCTCAGCTCTTCGAAAATATAGTCGAAGAGCTCATCACGTTCCTGCTGAGCAGTAATACCAAAAATGTCTTCCAAATCGTCAATGGCGATCTCTGATTTGCTGCTGATGTCCTCAAGTATTGCGCGTTGTTCGGCGTGGAACTCGCGCAATTCTGCTTGCGCACGGGCACGGATGTCATCCGCTTGCCGTATCTTTAGTTCGTCAACGATCGGGGCTGTTTCCGCTTCGATCAGGTCGTAGAACCCGCTTGCAAAAGCGCGGTAACCCTTGCGGCGTTTCCACCACCCCTTCCACCACGATGTTTGCAGGTCCAAAGCAATGGTTTGGCCGAGCGACACAGGTGCCGGAATTTCCGGCGGGGCAGGCGGCGTAATAGTGAAGTTTTCAACATCGACGCCGAATGCAGAACGATAAGTCTCTGCAAGATCATCGGCAACCGCTGCATAAACGTCTTGGCAACTTGCCGTCACATTGCGCCGCATCACCTGATAGCTGGTGCGCAGCAGCATACGCAGACCATCCGGGCTATACTGCCAAATCTCTTCTTCGCCATTGGTTTCCAGATGCTGAAGGAGCGATTCCAACGCGCGATCCAGAAAGCGTTTGTGCGACTGATCGACGCGCGACCCAAATTGCGAAAAAGCGATATCCAGCCGCTCATCTAGGGCCTTCATGCTGGCGGTTTCCAACTGATCAAGGTGGGCCGAAAGCTTTTCGCTCGACATCACTTCGACGGTGTCCCCGTCCAAACGCATCGACACGACAGCGTTGGACGCACGCACACCGCCCACAAGGTTTAGCGCGCGCTTGCGAGATGCGGACAGGATTTCAGCGCCGGGGCCTTCCGAAATACGTTCGGACAGGGCGCGATATAGCTCGGGGATACCGGAAAGATGCCAGACAAGCTCTTTGGTTTCCATGCTGGCGGTTTCCGCACTCAGCGCGGCCTCGGCCCAGTTGAACATGGCCTCGGCGCTGTCGGCAACAATGTCGTCAAGGTCTTCTGACAGGGCCATATTGGCCCAATAGGCGCTGCCGAAAATAACCTCGGGGTTCTCTGGTCCGTTGTTATCGGCCAGCGTTTGCAAAATGCTTTCACGGATCTCGGGAACTTGTGCGCCCGGGTCGGACAGTTCGTCGATCCGGTTTACAAAGATCACGACTTCGCGCGCTTTGACGTTCGAGATCAGCCGGATCAGCCCCATATCCATCGAGCTGAGCGCCTGATGGGCGGACAAAACAACGACGCAGATACGGCTGTCACGCAGGGCGTTGATAGTGATCTGTTCCCGCATCATGAATGTATCGTTCACGCCGGGCGTGTCCCGCAGACAGATCGACATCGGGATCGAGTCCGCACTCAGATACAGGTCAGCGGATTTTGTGATATCGGCAAAGCGGCCCTGCTGGTCTTCTTCTTCGAGATCTTCGAAGTCGTCGCCCATACAGACATAACGCTGCACCAATTCGTCGCTCAACTCGGCGTAACTGTGTTTTTGTCCCAACAACAGTTCGAATTTGCGACCCAAGCGTTGCCTTGTCTTTTCACGCATTTCGGCAATTTGTTGACGTACTTTCTCAAGTTCGTCGTTCGCACCGGCACGTTCAGACAATTCGCCGATTCGCCCGCCATTTTCGACAAGGTGATCCCATTCGCCCTGGCTAAAGAACTGAAAGGTTGCCGTTGGCGCATCATCAGGCAAAGGCGCGTTGAGGTGAAGCGAGGTGACAACAGAAGTCCATGGGTTCACATCCGCTGGCAAAAGATCAGGCCGGCCGACCATGGCATTCACCAAAGACGTCTTGCCCGACTTGATTTGGCCGATCATCGTGATGCTTGGCTCGAAAGCGCGTAACTGCTTGATAAGTTTAGATGCTTTCTTTTCTGCATCCTGGCCGCCAAGCTTTACGACATCCGCAAGAGTCGCCTCCAGATCAACGACTTCGTCGTGGAAACGGTCCAGCTTCTCCAGCCCAAGGCGCATGAAGGGGAGTTGCTCCGGCGGGATTGCAAGACCATCCCCATTTGCGACCTCTTCCATCTTCATCCTTGTCCGTCCTTAACACATTCATATCAACACGGCGTGCTGTGGTCTCGTGCGTCGCCAAATATCAAGAAAAACACCGTCTTTATTGCCATAATGGAAACAGATCCGCACGGCAAAAGTATGGCGTCTTGCTTAAAATTTTCCCAAGCGACAACGCAGGTTACGCAGCCAGATCAGCCTGTAGCTCACGCTTAATCTGGAGCATCAGGCTTATCGCTTCAAGGGCTGCATTGCCTTGTTTTTCCATCTGCATCAATTGTACCATGTCTGCGGCGTCGAAAGCCGTATCGCGGGTGCGTTTCAATGATACGTCAGCAGCATCACCATTTTCGTTCAGATAATCACACAGCCACTGTATCTGGTCTACAGCCATTGTCATGACTTCGACAGGTCCATCTTCACCTTGTTCTTCCAAGACGGATGCAAGCTCTGCACCGCGCGCCTCAAGGTAAGCGATGACATGTTCGTAGGCGTCGCGCGTAGCGGGGTGCAACGGTTCTGCCGCACCATCGACAGGTGCTCCCGCCTCAGCCTCAGCCTCAGGTTCTGGTTCTGTCGCGGGCGTTTCCGCCGGTTTTGTGGCTTCCTCGAATGCAAGATCGCGAGATACGTTCTTGCGCGCAGCGATCTCGCGCAGGCGTGAAATCGCGTCGCGTGTCGCGGGCTTTGTTTCAGAAGTGCCTGCTGTCGGTTTCGGTGCTCCTGCTTGTACCTTCTCGGGAGCAGCAATCGGCGCGGCAGACTCTTTGGCGACCACCGGTTCTGGTGTTGGTGTGGGCTCTGGTGGTGTGCTCACCTCTGGTGCAACAGGGGCATTTTTTAAGGGGGCCAGAAGATCGGCATACTGGTGCAGTAGAACATCAGCCTGATCCACTGCGGACTGACGGCCGTGCTCTACCTGTTTCAGCACTGCCGAGATGAGCGCAGACCCGCCGCTTTCGCGCATGACATCCTTGTCGACGCTACCATCTGCATGCCGCGCCGAAAGTGCCTGGTTTGTCGCGATCGCAAGAACTGCATTGAATTCATCCCCCGCCGCCGCCGAGATTGCGCCTACTGCTGCCTCATAAAGCCCTTGCGCTTTCAGAAAATCGGCATGGGTGACCATGCAGAACGCGTGATCCTTGATCAGGTCGGGCATCGTGGCCCAAATGCGCTGTTCCGGTTCGGTAAAGCCGCGCGTGCACCAAAGTGCAACGTCCGTGCGCTTGGAGGCCCACTGCGATGCGCGGTGCACGGCGTTCGTGTCATTGGGGGCGACGACTTCGAGAACTGAAATCTTGGTCAGGGCTGGCAAAGGCATCTGCATTTCGACAAAGACCGGGGACAGGCCTGCGATCATATCGGCATCGACGGCGTTAAATTCTTCTTTGGATCCGTCAGCGAGTGTGCAGACCGATTTTTCGTTCTCGCCATAAACCAGTTGCATCGTTGGCAGATGCACGCCCTGTGGGATCACATCCGCGCCCACAAGCAAGTTTAGCAATCTGGATTTGCCAGATTCAGGCATTCCAAGAATGGCCAAGCGCACCGGCTTTTGCAGACGCTCAAGCAGCAGTTCCGCTTTTTCATGGTCAGAATCAGGAAGCAGGCCACTTAGCACGGCCTGCTCCAATTCTGTTTGAACCCGGTTTCCCAGTGATTGATTCGACATTACTTGCCTCCGGCGGCTATCTTAGCCGGCGGCTCAGCCGCATCAACCTCCTGTGTCAAATCGGTTTCATCATTCAGCTCGACCTTTTTGAGGGGTCTTACTTCCTTAATCACCGTCGGCGCGCTCATCGCGGCGACTTCCTTTGGCTTTTTTGTATTTGCCGCGACCTTTTCAATGTCGTCCAGTTCGACAACGCGTGTGACGGTCGAGGTCTGATGATCCACATGGCCAACCGGCTTGGCACGGATTGCGCGGATGACAGGCTTGTTGTGGTTCAGTTTGATCACCGAGAACGTACAATTGTCCTGATCGGGGTCGGCCAGCGCCTCGATTGCCTCTAACAGATAGCCCGCAATCTCGGCGGCCTTCTTGCGGCGATACCGATGTAGGATCTTCTGGATCTTTGTATCTTCCAGATACTGCAGGCCATCACTTGAGACGACAACGATATCGCCGACCTGCAATTCGAATGGTGCCTTCGGGCAATCCGATTTCGTCACGCGGTCACCCAGGATCACCGATGTCAGACAGTTGCGGTCAGGATGGTTTTTGCCGGCTTCTTCATCGAGCAAACCTTGCTGGACCATAAAGTCGATCTGCGGCGCCATCGAATGATCTTCGTTCAGCTGCTTCATCGTGCCATTGCGATAATGGTACAAAGGGCTGTCGCCAATAGACATCCAGTACATCCGGTTCTCGACCAGAACGACGGAGACAAGTGTCGCCCCCATGCCGCGTGTCTCGGGATGCGCTTGCACATGTTCACGCACATAGCTGTTTGCGTTCGCCGCAGCTTCGGTCAGGAAGCGTGGAATTTCACCTTCGAAATCGGCAAAATTCGCGCTTTCGAACTTAAGCTCGCTAAAGACTTCGGTGACGACAATCTTGCTTGCGACATCACCAGCCGCATGGCCGCCCATGCCGTCAGCAAGCACAACAACACCACTATCCGCCCCGAACGGGAAATCAGTGACGATTGCGTCTTCTTGATAGTCACGCCCGCCCTGACAGATCGCAGATGCGACGTCAAAACGTGGTTCAGGCGATCGCCACATCTTCGTCCTCCTCGGTCG
>CAYZKE010000229.1:0-5876 GCA_964478505.1 uncultured Loktanella sp. | reverse complement strand
TTTCCTGTCCGCCCTGTCCCAGAAAGCCCCCTGATTGGCGCGCCCAGAACCGTGCGTATTGTCCATTTGCCGCCAGCAGTGCGTCATGGGTGCCGTCTTCGATGATGCGGCCCTGATCCATCACAATGATCCGGTCCATCCGGGCAATCGTCGACAAACGGTGTGCGATGGCGATGACGGTCTTGCCCTCCATCATTCCATAAAGTGTCTGCTGAATTGCGGCTTCGACCTCACTATCTAGTGCGCTCGTCGCTTCGTCCAAGAGCAGTATCGGCGCATCTTTCAAAATCACCCGTGCAAGGCTGATCCTCTGTCGCTGTCCACCCGAAAGTTTCACACCGCGTTCGCCGACACGGGCATCATATCCTGTGTTGCCCTCATTATCCTGCATTCCGATAATGAAATCATGCGCTTCGGCTTTTTGGGCGGCAGCGATCATGGCCTCTTCGGTGGCGGCGGGATTGCCATAAAGGATATTCTCGCGCACCGAGCGGTGCAGAAGCGCGCTGTCCTGTTGCACCATACCGATGGCACTGCGCAGGCTGTCCTGAGTGGTAGATCTGATGTCCTGCCCGTCAATCAGAATCTGCCCCTGTTCTACATCATAGAACCGCAGCAATAGCTTCACCAAGGTCGACTTGCCCGCACCGGATTGCCCGACCAGACCAACCTTTTCACCGGCTGCAATCGAAAGGTTCACATGATCCAGACCGCCGGTCTTCTTGCCGTAGTGATGTGACAGATTGCGGATTTCGACTGCACCGGAGCGGATATTCAAAGGTTTGGCATCCGGTTGATCAAGCAAATTCACAGGCTGTGCGATGGTCAGCATCCCCTCCTTCACCACACCCAGTTCGCGGAAGAAATCCGTCATCGCCCACATGATCCAGCCCGACATGGCATTCAGGCGCAGCGCAAGCGAGGTTGCAACAGCCACCACACCAACAGACGCCATCCCCTGCATCCAGAGCCAGATGGACCAGCCAACGACACCCACAACCAATACGCCATTCAGCAGCATCAAACCCGCGTCCATCAGCGTATAGAGCCGCATTTCGATCTGGAAGGTACGGCGCGCTTCCTCGATCGCTTCTTTTGCGTAATCAATTTCGCGGTCGTGATGGGCGAACATCTTGACGGCGTGAATGTTGGTGTAGCTGTCCACGACACGCCCCGTCACCGCACTCCGCGCGTTCGACGCCGCCTCAGAGGCGGGCGTGATGCGGCGGATGACCCAGTGAAGCAGGAAAAGATAGGGCACAAGCCAGAGCATCAGCGGCAGCAACAGCCGCAAATCCGCCTGCCCCAGCAAAACGGCTGCGCCGATGATATAGGCCACGGCAAAGGTCAGCGCATCGAACAGTTGAAACACGACAGACCCCGCAGCAGGGGGTGTTTGCATGATGCGGTTCGCAATCCGGCCTGCGAAATCATCCTCGAACCAACCCACGGATTGCCGCAACACATGGCGGTGCGCCCGCCAGCGCACCAACGTGCCAAAATTCGGCAGGATCGTGTTGTTCAGCAGCAGGATCTGCAACATGTGAAAGGCGGGACGGATCGTGAGGATCAGGAATGCAACCAGCAGAAACTCCGCACCACTCTCGGCCCAAACCTGCGCAGGTGTACCGCCACCAAGGATATCGACAAGGCGGCCAAGATAGCTCAGCAGCCAGATTTCGATCATCGCGATGATGATGGCGGAGATACCTGTGACCCAGAACACCTTTTTGAACGGCTCTGCGTAGGCGCGCAGAAACGGGTAAAGCCGCTTGGGCGGTGTGTCGTTCTCCTTGTAGGGCACATAGGGATCGACAAGACCTTCGAACCAACGAAACACGGGGCCTGCCTTTCTGGGTTAGACCCTCGCTATAGCAAAGCTTATCTCAGAGAAAAAGCAGGACCGAGAAACCCGCCAAAGCCAGCGCCATGACGCGCATGAAGATGCGCCAGGCAGCAGGGTTCGTTAGCAGGTAGGCCAGCAAACTGCCCGCGACCGCCCAGAAGATGCATACGCCCAGGTTGAGCGAGGAGAATGTCGCAGCCAAGGTCAGCGCCTGCTGCATGGGAGCCAGCGTGGCGACATAGGCGGTGGCGCTGAGTGCAACAGCCCAGACCTTGGGGTTCACCCATTGAAACAGGATCGCCTGAAGGATGGTAAAGGGCCTGTCCGTCTCGCGCTTCTTTGCCGGATCAGCGCGCCAGAGGTTATAGGCCATCCAGAGAATCCAAAGGCCCGCGATGATCTTCAACACCCCGCCGAGCGCAGGATGCGCGGTGATCAATGCCCCGATGCCGATGCCTGTGACAGCAGCGATGATGCCGACACCCAAAGCCACGCCGATGATATGCGGCAGAGTGCGTTGAAACCCGAAACGCGCACCGGAGGTTGTGATCAAAATCACATTCGGCCCGGGCGAGAAAAGGCCGAAGAAAACAAAACCGATGAGAGGCAGAAACTCAGCCAAGCAAGTCTGCTTTCGTGAGGGTAAAGCCTGAGGCGATCCACCGCGCCTCGGCCTCTTGCAGGGCTTTGCCCAGCGCGGGACCGGAAACCGCAGGCATCAGATCGGCGGCCTTGAGGGGGAATACTTGGTTTGCCGCATGGGTGATCGCCGCAAGAGCGGTGCCGGCGATTGGCTGTCCCAATGATGCGGATTGCACCAGCAAGGCATCCCTGCCCGCGGCTTCACCGTGGCGGTAAGCGGTTTCAACCGGCGACAGACCGGCGGTGATATGATTCAACGCGCGGGATTGGGCGTTAGACAGGCGCAGGGCCTGCGCGGGGTCCCCACCGATAACCGCCAAACGGCGCAACGGATCGGGTGCGACACCAATGTCCTGCTCAAGATGGACAAGAACAGCCAGTGCCCCGCTTTCTGCCCCCGGCAAAACCTGCGCCAAAGCCCCGGTTGAGGCCATCGCAGCCAGAGCTGGTGCGGGATCAGGTGCGCCAAGAAGCTTGAGCATTTCAGCGGTGATGCGCTCCACCGAAAGCGATTGCAGGCCTTCGATATTATCCGCACAGGCGGCCATCCCATCGCGGTCGGGGCCTTCGCTCACATCCCCATACCACGCGTAAAACCTGAAAAACCGCAGGATGCGCAGGTAATCTTCTTTGATCCGCTGATCCGCGTTTTCAATAAACCGCACACGGCGCGCGATAAGATCGGGCAGACCGCCCAAAGGGTCGGTGATCTGGCCATCAGGGGCGGCATAGAGCGCATTCATGGTGAAATCGCGACGCCGCGCATCATCGGTGATGTTATCGGAAAAGGCGACAGCAGCGCGGCGGCCGTCGGTGGCAACATCTCGGCGAAACGTCGTGATCTCAAACGGGGTGTCGTTCACAACCAAAGTGACTGTCCCGTGGTCGATCCCTGTGGGAATGGCCTTGATCCGTGCTTTCTTGGCCAAAGTCATCACGGTTTGCGGTAAGGCATCTGTCGAAAGATCAAGATCCGCCACAGGCGCACCCAACAGTTCATTGCGGACACATCCCCCCACAAACCACGCCTGATGGCCTGCGTTGGTCAGCAAAGCGCAGACTTTTTGCGCGCCCTCATCGTGCAACCATGATGCGGAAATGCGGGTCATGCCATGCGCTCGGCAAAGGCGCGCAAGATACGCGCTGTGGCACCCCAGATATAATAGGGGCCGAAAGGTACGGTGTAATAGAGCCTGCGGCGACCTTGCCAGCGGCGACCCTCGATCAGGTAGTTTCTTGGCTCAAGAAGATGTGCCAAAGGGACCTCGAAGATCTCGCTCACTTCGCCCTGCTCCGGCACAGGATCATAGTGCCCGTCAATGAGGCCAACAACCGGGGTCACTTGATACCCCGTGACGGTCTGATGCGGAGGCAGTTCACCCAGAACATCGACAATCACAGGGGGCAGACCAATCTCCTCGCGCGCTTCGCGCAGGGCGGCATCAGTAAGCGTGGCGTCAGTCGGGTCTTGTTTGCCGCCAGGAAAGGCAATCTGACCGGGGTGATGTTTGAGCCGCGCCGAGCGCTTTGTGAGAATAACAGTCTCTGTTTCCGCGCGAATTCCGATCAGAACAGCCGCAGGCGTGAGCACCGCATCGGGTTTTTTCACATCAGCGTTCAGGTCAAAATCAGAAGACGCGCTGCCCGCTTGTGCAAGCGCGCCTTCCAGTCTTTTGCGCAGATCAGGCACCGGTATCCGTGGCTTCAAACCCGAGCGTTTCAGGTTTGAAAATATAGTGCGTGCCACAGAACTGGCAGTCCGCTGTTACGGTGCCTTCTTCGGTTGTCATCGTGCGGATATCCTTGGCCGAATAGATCGACAAGCTTTGACGGACCGCATCCTCGGAACAGCTACAACCGAATTTGACGGGCTGGGCATCATAGACGCGCGGCTGTTCCTCATGGAACAAACGCACAAGCAGGTCTGTGGGCGCAACGCTTGGGCCGATCAGCTCAATCTCGTCTACCGTATCCAACAGCACATTTGCACGAATCCAGTTTTCGCCCTCTTCGGCATCCAAGATATCCGTTGCGTCCAGCAGGCCATCTTCGCCTGATCCGCCTTCACCGGTCACATGGGGTGACGCCTTGGGCATATGCTGCAACATCACGCCACCCGCACGCCAATGGGTCCCTTCACCGGGCAGTTGCGACAGACCATGGGTCAGTTGAAAGCGCGTCGGCAGCTGTTCGGATTGCGCAAAATAGGTTTCTGCACAGGCGGAAAGTGAGCCGCCAGCAATCGGTGTGATCCCCTGATAGGGGGCCATATCCTGACCCTGATCAATCAGGATTGCAAAATACCCTTTGCCGATCTGGCTAAACGGATCGGCCGTCTGATCCAGTGTTTCCGCGTCATAGGATGCATAGGCACGGATACGCGCAGGCGCGCCGTCTTCGGTCGGGCCGTAGTAATCGGTCGCGATCAAACGGGCGGGGCCATCGCCGCGCACCTGCAACGACAGCTTCCACCGCAGTTTCATGGTTTGACCGATCAAGGCGGTCAGCAAAGCCATCTCGGCCACCAGACCTTCGATCATGGCGGGATAGTTGTGTTGCTTGAGAACCTGTTCCAAGACACCATCAAGCCGCGCCACCCGGCCACGGATGTCGGAGGCGTCAAGTTGGAATGGCAGGACGGTGTCGTCCCAGGCGATTTTGGTGCCGAGGCTCATGGTCTTTCCTAACAGGTTTCTGGATGGCATACCGCGCCTATATAGGTGGGGCAAGGCGGCGTCCAAGGGTGAAGCTATGATCAGACGGTATGGCGAGGTGCCACAAAACGGGCAGCGCTACAAATTACGACCCGGTGTTTACGCGATTTTACCGCGTGCAGGCAAGCTGCTCTGCACCTATCAGGGTGATCCGCATTATGAGGTTCAACTGCCCGGCGGCGGTATTGACCACGGGGAACATCCGCTGAATGCACTGCACCGCGAGGTGTTTGAAGAAACCGGCTGGCGCATTGCGGCACCGCGCAAGCTAGGCGCGTTCCGGCGGTTCACCTTTATGCCGGAATACGATCTTTGGGCCGAAAAACTGTGTCATATCTATCTGGCCCGCCCCGTGCGGCCCCATGGCCCGCCAAGCGAGCCGGGGCATATGGCGCTGTGGTTGTCAGTCGATGAGGCTTTGACAGAGCTTTATAACGACGGCGATGCGGATTTTGTCGCACGGTTTGCGTCTTAAGGGGCTTTGCCCCCGGCGCTGCGCGCCTCCCCCAGGATATTTTTGGGCCAGTAATAACGGGACTGGTTGCTGTTCTTGCCCCTGTCGGGAAAAACCTTTATCGCGCGAGACAACTTGTATTGACGTAAAGGCGCTTGCTGATGACCGCTCCGAAAAAAGTTGTTCTGGCCTATTCCGGTGGGCTTGATACCTCGATCAT
>CAYZKE010000228.1:2770-5888 GCA_964478505.1 uncultured Loktanella sp. | reverse complement strand
AAGCCGGAACACGAAACGATCTACTTGCGCGTCAAAGAGATGATTCTCTTTGGAGAGGTCGTTCCCGGACAGCCTGTCACGATACATGGTCTGGCCGATTTGATCGGGACCGGCGTAACCCCTGCGCGCGAGGCAATCCGGCGATTGACCGCGGAAGGCGCCCTTGTCACCCTTGAGAACAGGCGCATCGCCGTGCCCGCCATGACAACCCACAAATTGCAACAGATCGAGCTGGTGAGACTGACCGTGGAACCGGAGCTAGCCGAGGCAGCGGTAGCGCATATTTCACAAAATGATATCAATGAATTAGAGCGTCTCGACAGTCTGGTTGACAACGCCATAAAGGGCGGGGATATCCACGGATATCTGGAAGCGAACTATCGCTTCCATTTCCATTTGTATCACCTTGCCAACGCCCGCATCTTGCATCGGATCGCGGAAAGTCTCTGGCTGCGGGTGGGGCCCTCGCTGCGGGTGGTCTGCGGACGATATGGCACCGCAAATCTGGTGGATCACCACCGCGCGGCGATCCATGCATTGCGTCAGGGCGATGCACAGAAAACACGCGAAGCCATGACACAGGATATCCGGCAAGGCATGGGGTTTATCCAACAAACAGCGACCGACTGAGCGCAGAAAATTCATGCAACGCCACCATAGTGGCAATTGACTATTGCTCTACTTTTGATCAAATCATCGACCAGCGGCCAAAGCAACCGCTCTCGCGCCTGAGGAGGCACCAATGTCATCAGCGAACATCGCCAACTGGCAAGATTCTCTATCCGAAGAATTCTTCAGTTATAGCAAAGGGGCCAAAATCGACGGGGTGGAATGCATCATCCCCGATCTGGTCGGCACCTCACGCGGCAAAACCATGCCTGCGACCAAATTCCGCCCCGATATCGAAATGGCACTCCCGATCTCGCTCTTTTATCAGACGGTTTCGGGCGATTACGTCGATATGGATATCGAAAATCAATGGCTGGAAAAGGACACGATCCTCAGACCGGATATGACGACCGCCTGCGCCGTGCCTTGGGCGGATGACGTGTCTGTGCAGGTGATCTGCGATATGTTCAATCGCGACGGCACCCCGCTTGCGGTGGCGCCGCGGTCGATCCTGAAAAAGGTTATGGCCGCTTATGCCGAAAAAGGCTGGAAGCCCGTCATCGCGCCCGAGCTGGAGTTTTACCTCACAACACCCAACCTCGACCCGAATGATCCGATTGAGACACCCGTTGGCCGGACCGGCCGCAAGGTACCAAGCCGTCAGGTCTATTCCATGGTCGCGGTCGATGAATATGGCCCCGTGATTGACACGATTTACGCCTATGCCGAACAGCAGGGCCTTCCGATTGACACGCTGATCCAGGAAGGCGGCGCAGGCCAGATCGAGATCAACCTGATGCATGGTGATCCCCTGCATGTAGCCGATCAAGTATTCTATTTCAAACGCACGATCCGTGAAGCGGCGCTGAAAAACAACGTTTTCGCCACCTTCATGGCCAAACCCAAACGTGATGAACCCGGCAGCGCAATGCATGTGCATCAAAGCGTGGTGGACATTGAAACAGGCAAAAACATCTTCTCTGCCGAAGATGGCAGTGCCACAGATTTGTTCCGTTGGTTCACCGGTGGGTCACAGACCTATCTGATGCAGGTCATGCCGTTGATGGCACCTTACGTGAACTCCTTCCGCCGCCTGACGGTGGACGGGCAAAGCGCGCCCGCAAACCTTGAATGGGCCACTGATAACCGTACGACGGGGCTGCGCGTGCCACATTCACGACCTGAATCGCGGCGACTTGAAAACCGCGTCATCGGGATGGACTGTAATCCCTACATCGCAATCGCGGCATCATTGGCCTGTGGCTATCTTGGCATGGTCAACAAGATCGAACCACGCGCAGAAGCCACTAAGGAAGTCTGGGAAAGCGACCTTCCCCTGCCCTCAAGCCTGCGCGAGGCGCTTGATTATTTCGAGGACGCGACAGAAATCCGCAGTTTCTTGGGCGAAGATTTCTGCCGCCTTTATGAACAAATCAAAGTCGCCGAAAACGAGGAATACCAGCGCGAGATTTCGCCTTGGGAACGCCGCCACCTACTTTTGAACGTCTAACCCAGAGGTCCCTATGAACGTCATTACAAACTACCCCCCGACCGCTGAACTTCAGGCGCTCGATTCCGCGCACCACCTGCACCCGTTTAGTCATGCCAACGCGCTTGCCGAGAGCAAACCGCGCGTGATTACGTCGGCCAAAGGTGTCTGGCTGAAAGACAGCGACGGCCATGAGATCATTGACGGCATGGCGGGCTTGTGGTGCGTCAACATCGGCTATGGCCGCGACGAACTGGCCGAGGTCGCGGCGCGCCAGATGAAGGAGCTGCCCTTCTACAACACCTTTTTCAAAACAACCCATATCCCTGCGATCATGCTGGCCAAGAAGCTCGCTGAACTTGCCCCGGGTGATCTAAACCAGGTGTTCTTTGCCAATGGCGGGTCTGACGCGAATGACACCAACATTCGTCTCGTACGGACCTATTGGGCCGAAAAAGGCGAGCCGCAACGTGATGTGATTATCTCGCGCTGGAACGCCTATCACGGCTCGACCATAGGCGGCGCCTCTTTGGGGGGCATGAAAGGGATGCACGGCCAAGGCGGTCTGCCGATCCCCGGCATTGAGTTCATCGACCAGCCCCATTGGTGGGCCGAAGGCGGAGATATGACGCCCGAGGAATTCGGGTTGGAGCGTGCGCGCCAGTTGGAAGCGAAGATCAAGGAGATCGGGCCGGAACGCGTTGCGGCGTTCATCGCGGAACCGATCCAGGGTGCGGGCGGCGTGATCGTACCGCCCGAAACCTATTGGCCGGAAATCCAGCGGATCGTCAAAAAATACGACATCCTGCTGATCGCGGATGAGGTGATCTGCGGCTTCGGGCGCACCGGCAATTGGTTCGGCTCGCAAACGGTCGGGATTTCGCCTGATATCATGACAATCGCCAAGGGCCTCAGCTCTGGCTACATCCCGATTGGTGGTTCCATCGTGTCCGATCGTGTGGCCGAAGTGTTGCGGGATACGGAATTCAACCACGGCTACACCTACTCGGGTCACCCCGT
>CAYZKE010000228.1:0-2670 GCA_964478505.1 uncultured Loktanella sp. | reverse complement strand
CATATGCAGGACAAATATGGCGATGATAAAATCAGCCTGCTGTCACCCGAGGAATGCCGCGAGATTGTGAACTCACCCGCCTATCATGGCGGCACGCTTGATATGGGCGCGGGGCATGTGAACCCGCTGGAGTTGGCTTTGGGGCTGGCACGGTTGGCGGTAAAGGCAGGCGCACGGATATTCGAGGGTGCCAAGGTTACCGCGATTGAGGAAGGGGATCCTGCTTGCGTCAAAACGGACGACGCAAGCATCAAGGCGCGTTTTGTTGTGATGGGTTGCAACGGCTATCTGGGCACGCTGCAAAAACACGTGGCCGCCCGCGTCATGCCGATCAACAATTTCATCGTCTCGACCAAACCGATGACGCCCGAGGCGCAGAACCAGATTATCCGCAACAACTATGCCGTCGCCGATAGCAAATTCGTGGTGAACTACTTTCGCTTCTCCGACGATCACCGGCTCTTGTTCGGTGGCACCGAAAGCTATGGCTATAAGTTTCCCAAAGACATCGCAGGTGCCGTGCGCAAACCGCTGGCCGAGATTTTCCCCCAACTCAAAGACGCCGAGATTGACCATGCATGGGGTGGCACACTGGGCATCACCATGAACCGGATGCCGCATTTTGAACGGATTGGCGGGAATATCCTGACGATGTCAGGATTTTCGGGATCGGGTGTCGCGCTCGCGACGCTCTCGGGGCAGATCGCTGCGGAAACTATCGCAGGCCAGGCGGAACGGTTCGACATCATGGCACGTGTGCCGACATATCCATTCCCCGGCGGGCCTAAGTTGCGTTCGCCTTTGCTGGTTTTGGCCATGTTGTGGTACAGTTTGCGCGATAAATTATAGGTTTGATCACATTACCAACAGGTAAGGACAACCGGACTTGCAGCAAGAATGGCCGGCTGGTTCAATGATGTCATTTACCGAGGCCTTTGACCAACTAGTCATTTTGGGCATAAAAGAGTGCATGGTGTACGGACCCAGACTTTGATCAGTGATTTTTAACAGTCTTATTGAATATCTAGGATCAGGCCTGATTATGGCCCCAATTTCACCTGATTGCCCAATTAAAAGGCATGAAGTAATGGTGAGAAGGTAACATGGTATGAAAAGCATTTCGAAATCAATGGACCCTGATGAGGCAGCGCAGGCTTTCTTTGGGCAGGACGAGAAAGCATTTTCGGAGATGCTGAAAAAGCTTACGGCGAACGATCCGCGCTTGACTGATGTCTTTCAACGGACCCGCAAGCGGTTCTTGGACTCACAAAACTCCTGAGAATTCCCGACGGCGTGCATTGGATTTGACGCTCGGTAGGCGGCATGACAGCGCATTGGTCGCTCACAACTGCTTCAATCGGTCCAAAAACCCTGAAAACCGCTTGACCTTTCCCCCCCTGACAGGTTGAACCACCCACAGACTTTTCTAGGAAAAATGGGTGGTTTTCAGATGGACGACCAGAACAAGAACCTCATCTTGGCAACGGTGCTAAGCTTTGCCGTGATCGTGGCATGGACCACATTGTTCCCGCCCGAGGATCTGCCCGTTGATCCTGCGACCGAAACCGCCCAGCAGCTCGAAGATCCAACCTTGCCTGCCTCTGATCCGGTTACCCCGACCGCCATGACGCCGACCGATGCGCCAGAGGCAGCCGCCGAAGCACCACGCATCCCGATTGCAACGGACGAACTGACGGGCTCCATCTCCCTTTTGGGCGGGCGGATCGACGATCTGGCGTTGACGCAATACCGCGAAACGCTTGATGAGGGCGCGCCGATTGTGCGTCTGCTGAAACCTGTTGGCGAAGCGGGTGCCTATTTCGCGTCCTTTGGCTGGACCGCAACCGACGGCATTGATGCCAGCGCAGTCCCTGGCCCCGACACAGTCTGGTCTCTGGAAAGCGGCGATACACTGACGCCAACCACTCCCGTGACCATTGCGTGGGACAACGGCGCAGGCCAGATTTTCCGCACCGAAATTTCGGTCGATGACGCCTATATGTTCAGCTTTGCACAAAGCGTCGAGAACACAACAAGCACAGCCGTTTCTGCGCGTCCCTATGGCATCCTGCGCCGCCACGGAGAGCCTGCCGACCTGAAAAACTTCTTTATCCTGCACGAAGGCATGGTGCGGATGACCGATGGTGAGTTGGAGGAAACCGGCTATAGCGATATTACCGAGTATGCCGTGGATCCGCGCGAACGCACACAGGCCGAGCGTCTGGATGTCGCCTCATCCGGCTGGATCGGATATACCGACCACTACTGGATGACGACGCTGATCCCTGAACAGGGTGTGCCGTTCCGCTCCACCTCCAAGTACTTCGATGTCCGCGACCTCTATCAGGTCGAGGCTGTGATGCCGATTGAAACGGTTGCTGCCGGTGAAACCACCACCGTCACGACCCGTCTCTTTGCTGGCGCCAAGGAATGGGAAGAGATCCGCCATTATCAGGACGAAGAAGGCGTTGACGGCTTTCTGGATAGCATTGACTGGGGCTGGTTCTTTTTCCTGACCAAGCCGATCTTTGCGCTGCTGCACTACCTGAACATCGTGATTGGAAACATGGGCTGGTCGATCCTTGCGCTGACTGTGATCCTGAAAATCCTGGTCCTGCCGCTGGCCTATAAATCCTATGTCTCGATGGCAAAGATGAAAGAGCTTCAACC
>CAYZKE010000227.1:0-5892 GCA_964478505.1 uncultured Loktanella sp. | reverse complement strand
GCGAAGCGCAGTACGAGGTCTCGGATGATGCGATTCCTCCGGGCGGGCGCGATGTGCAATGTTCGAATTGCCAACTGTCGTGGTTCCAGACCGAAAAACCAACCGTGCCGGGGCGCACGCCACTAAGGCTGAGCAACGACCAAGAGCCTGAAGATGCCGCGCCAAATTCGGTGGCAGAGCCAGAGCCCGAAGCGACGGCAGAAATGCCCGAAGAATCCGCACAAAGCTTTGTAGAGGAGGTCGCTTCTGAGTTTCCGCCAACTGCACTAGGGAAAGAGCCAGAGCCAGACCCCGCCCCAAAAACATCGACCGCGCCGCCGGAGCCGATGCGCCGACAACTTGACAATGCTGTCGCAAATATTCTGCGCGAAGAGGCGGCACTCGGCACAGCTGCAGTTGCAGCTACCCCAAAGGCGCCAAGCCCCGTCGCAAATCCGCCTGCAACCGAAACGCCAAAACCTGCCGCACCTGTCGCAGCTGACGAAACCCGTCAGCGCATAGCCATGATGACCGCCGAAGAGGGCGGCATCCGCAGCGGCACAAAAACCGGCGCGGCAAAAGGCGACACAGCCAATGCCGATGAGGCACACCTGCGGACGATTCCGTCTATCAACGAGATCAACGCTACTCTGCGCGCCCGTGCACAGGCAAATGATGCATCAGGGCTGACCGAGGCAGAGAAGATCGAAGCCGTCGAGCGTAGAGGCTTCCGGCGCGGGTTCTTCTGGGTGCTGCTCTTGATGATCCTCGCGATCCTGCCTTACCTCTTTGCGGATCAAATCACCGAGAACCTGCCGCAGACAACCGAATTTATGGCATCATATGTAATGACCGTCGATCAACTGCGCCTGTCACTCAGAGAAATGGTGGAAGGGTTTATGGCAGAGTAATCTGCCTCGCCACGCCTTTTATTCAGATGAACGCTGGTCGCTGATCTAGAACTGATCCAGCAAACGCCGCAGGTAGTCCCGTTCAATTTCGGGTCTGTCCTGTTCGGCCGAGCGGCGACGGATTTCGTCCAGCAACTCTTCTGCGCGACGATTGATGTCACCGTTACCCAAAAGCTCCTGATCGGTGCCAAGCTGACCGGTGTTGCCCATTTCACGCCCCAAAGGATCACGCTGTCCTGGCGCCGGACGGCCATTCGCCTCGCCCTGTTCTGCACCCTGCCCGGGCTCTGCGTTCTGGTTTTCGGCCATCGCCTGCCCCAGTTCACGCATCCCGTTGCGCAATGCATCCATCGCTTCGGCCTGCTGGTCGATGGCCTCTGCCAGATCACCTTCACGCAATGCCTCTTCGGCGCCTTCCATCGCACCCTCTGCGCGCTCTAGGGACCGGCGGGCCTGCTCGCCCGCGTCACCACCTAGGTTTGGAAGGCCTTCACGCTGGCGCTGCAATTCTTCGCGCAGCGCACGCTGACGCTCGGCAAGGCTGCGCTGATCACCTTCACCACCGGCACCGCTGCCACTTTGTTCGCCGCTTTCACTATTCTCGCCGACGCCCTGACCTTGCCCTTGCTGGCCGCCCTGGCTGGGCTCTGTGCCCTGATCGCCTTGCTGCCCGGGCTGCGCGCCAGGTTCCTGACCCTGCTGGCCCTGTTGGCCTTGCTGCCCCTGTTGGCCCTGATCGCCCGGGTTAAACTGGTCCTGCAGATCGCTGAAACTATCATCCGAGAGTTCCTCCTGCTCGCGCAGCGTATCAGACAGGTCTTGCATAGACTGCTCGCCCGGGCTTGGCGGGCCATCGCCACCCTCGCCTTGGGTCACGCGCATGTTTTCCATCATCTGGTTGAGCTGTTCCATCAGCTCTTGCGCCTCGGCCATGCGCCCCTCTTGCATCAGCTCTTCGATGCGGTCCATCAGGGCCTGCAACTCATCCATGCCCATTTGCTGGCCCTGCTGGCCACTGTCCGCCTGATCAGTGCCATCAGAAGGCTCTGATTCCTCGGCCAGCATGCGCAGATAATCATTCGTTGCCTCGCGCAACTCCTGCATCAGTTCGGCGATTTCCTCGTCCGAGGCACCATTGCGCATCGCCTCGGCCAGCCGTTCTTGCGCACGGCGCAGACGTTCGCGGGCATCGGCCAGACGGCCATCCTCCAACTGGATCGCCAGATCCCACAATGCTTCGACAATCTCTGCCTGGCCTTCGTCGGTCAGACCGGTTTCAGCAAAACCATCCAACCTGCGGATGATGGCCCGCAGGCGCAAATAGGTTGTCTCATTCGAGAAAAGCCCCTCGGGGCGGTGCGACACAGCGCGCAAGATCTGGTTCACGCGGCGCGCATTGGCCTTGGACCACATCAGGTCGCGGCGCTGTTCAATCACGGCACGGGCAAAAGGCTGAAAGAACCGCCGCCCAGGCATGATCATGGGTTCCGGCGGGGTTGTTCCGGTCTGTTCTGCGGCGTCAATCACCTCAAGCGTGAGGGTGACCGGCAGGTTTGCCAAAGGATGCTCGCTCAGGTTATCGACCAGAAATTCGTCAAAGTCCGACCGGTCGCCGGTGAAAGGCATCGGCAAGTCCAAAACCAAAGGATCAATGGGGTCAGGATCAATCGTCAGACCATGCTGGCGCTCGACCGCCGACAGATCCAGAGTGAAGGTGGCTGTGCCAAACTCGACGCCGTAGTCATCCACCGCACTGAACGGCTGTGACAGTTCGCCCATCGCATCCACTTCGATCGGTCCTGTCAGATCAACGTCCGGCGGTGCATCTTCAATGGCAATGATTTCCCATGTTGTGTCCCTGCCGCCAAGGATCGAAAGCGTGCCGGACTGGGCAACGGTGAACTGCTGCTGCGCCTCAGCCGCCGAGCCAAGGTCATCAACCCGCCCCGAGACCGTTTCGGCAACCGTCAGCGCGCCAACTTCACCGTAAAGCCGCAGCGTCACCTGACTGCCCACTGCCACCCGCAACGGACCAGCAGGCACGTCGTTCAGATAGATTGACGGTTTGCCGGTATAGGCGGGCGCTTCGACCCAACCTTCCCAGACCGGACCGGTCGCCAGACTCTGCTCGCCGCGCGTGACCATATCACCCACCGTACCGACACGGAGGAATGAGCCGAACAGCAAAGCCGCAACAAAGAACAACAGCGCAATGAACCGCAAACCATACGGGTCACGATCCGAGATACGCAAATCCGGCTCTACGGCCCGCGCCTCTTTGGTACGCGCGGCCATGCGCGCGATATGTGCACGCCAGACGGCCTCTGATGCAGCATCACCGCTGCCAATCGCCTGTGTATCCGCGATCGCGGCAATCGGCCTCCCGGGCATGGATGCATCGACACGGCGCAGCGCCTCTGCCGCTGATGGCATGCGGAAACGCCAGATGCCCCACACCAGTGTTGCAACAAACGCGATAACGGCAACAACGGCACCGCCCCAGATAACCTCAAGCGGCAGCACATCCTGCCAGCCCATCATCAAGGGCGCGAGGATCAGAAAGACAGCAGTCCAGAACGGCCAGAACGCACGCACAACCTGTTCGGCCACCATACCCAGCCGGGTGGCGGCAACCGGAAAGCGCAGGTGGCGCATCGGGTCGTTGTGATCTTTCAGCGGGCCTCTCCCTTTCTCGTGACGCGCGGCGGGAGGCTCTGATTCATTCAAGCCATGCCGGAACGTTATCGCGTGCAATCATTTCTTCATAGGTAGGGCGCGGACGGATAACTGCAAATTGATCGCCATCCACCAAGACTTCGGGGATCAACGGACGGGAATTGTACTCGGACGCCATTACCGCACCGTAAGCCCCGGCCGAGCGGAAAGCGACCAGATCGTCGGCTTTTACGGGGGGCATCTCACGGCCTTTTGCAAAGGTATCACCGCTTTCACAGACCGGCCCCACGATATCATATTTTGCAGGGGGGGTGCCCGCAGGTGCTTCATTTACAGGGATAATATCGTGCCAAGCATCATACATCGCCGGACGGATCAGATCGTTCATCGCACCGTCAAGGATCAGGAAATCGCGATCTTCGCCGGATTTGACGTAGATCACCTTGGACACCATCAAGCCTGCGTTGCCCGAAATCAGACGCCCCGGTTCGATCTCGATCTCACAGCCCAGATGGCCGACGGTGCGCTGAATGAGCGCACCATAATCGGTCGGTAAAGGCGGCGCTTCGTTCGACCGCGCATAGGGAATGCCGAGGCCACCACCCAGATCAAGGCGGGTGATCTCATGGCCGTCTGCCCGCAGCTGTTCGGTCAGTTCGGCCACTTTGTTGTAGGCCGCCTCAAAGGGTGCCAATTCGGTCAGCTGTGATCCGATATGCACGTCAATCCCGATAACCTTCAGGCCCGGCATCTTGGCGGCCATCGCGTAAACCTCACGCGCGCGGCTGATCGGGATGCCGAATTTATTCTCTGACTTGCCAGTGGCGATCTTGGCGTGGGTCTTGGCGTCAACATCCGGGTTCACGCGGATCGTGATCGGGGCCACGGCACCCAGCGACTGCGCCACCTGATCCAGCACGATCATCTCGGGCTCGCTTTCGACGTTGAACTGGCGGATGCCCCCCTCAATCGCAAGGCGCATTTCATCAGCCGTTTTGCCCACACCGGAAAAGACGATGCGATCCCCCGGCACACCGGCGGCCTTGGCGCGCAGGTATTCCCCGCCCGACACCACATCCATACCAGCGCCAGCATTACCCAAAAGCCTGATCACCGCCTGATTGGAAAGCGATTTCATAGCAAAGCAAACGAGGTGGTCGCCCCAGGCCAAGGCCTCATCAAAAAGCTGGAAATGCCGTTTCAGTGTGGCTGTTGAATACACGTAGAACGGCGTGCCAACAGCCGCCGCGATTTCCGAAACAGGCACATCTTCTGCATAGAGCGCGCCATCACGATAAAGAAAATGATCCAAGCCCGAGATCCTTGTCCAAAACTAGGCTTCGGACATAGCAGATCACAGGCAAAGACCAACCCTGATTTACGCCGCTTAAACGCGCACCCGCTGTTTGTCGCGACGGTAAACGATCCGGTCCCGCAGATAGAGATAGAGCGGCAAACCACAGCTTACACCAATGCAATAGGTGGCAGGGATCGCCAGCAGGCTCAGCCAGTTTTTGGTCTTGATCGCCTCAGCGATGATCCAGACCGTCAGCGCAATCGCCGCAATCGTCAAATCCCAGACCAAGCCGCTGGTTGCGGCATTCACATGCCAGGCATCAACCATCGCCATGATGCTCCACCCTTCGGCCTGAAACCACGTGATGAAGTAATACATCGGGTGGATCGCACCCCAGATCGCAAGCACCAGAAAGACATTCCGCATTAGAAACCAACCCCTACTGAAAACGTGCCATTTGATGCGCCGACGCTTGCACCCGTGCTGACGCCATCACTTCCCACGCTCAGGCCGACAGCGGCCGAGGGCTTCATTGGTGGGCCGTCGGCACCACAGGCCGCCAATGCACCAACGGTCAAAATCAATGCAATACGCTTCATTTCAAAACCTCTTTCCAATGCGCCACCTGTGCGCGGACCTGTGACGGTGCCGTGCCACCAAAACTGGTGCGCGACGCAACCGAGTTTTCAACCCCCAGCACATCAAAGACATCCGCGCGGATACCCGCGTGCACGCCCTGCATATCCGCCAGCGTCAGATCGGGCAGATCACACCCCTTCCCTTCCGCCAGCGCCACAAGCGAGCCTGTCACATGATGCGCCTCACGGAACGGTAGCCCAAGTTCGCGCACCAGCCAATCGGCCAGATCGGTCGCGGTCGAAAATCCGCTAGAGGCCGCCGCTTTGAGGTTATCGCGCTGCGCCGTCATATCGCCCACCATCCCTGTCATCGCGGCCAGCGCCAGCATCAGGTTATCGGCGGCATCAAAGGTCTGTTCCTTGTCTTCCTGCATGTCCTTGGAATAGGCCA
>CAYZKE010000226.1:3066-5895 GCA_964478505.1 uncultured Loktanella sp. | reverse complement strand
CTACGGGTTTCGTCATGGCCCGCAAGAGGTGATCGCCGCTATTGCGCGCGGCGAGGACGTCGCGCCCGACAGCTATTACATGCGTACCCATGCAAGGCTGGAAACCGGCGATAGCCGCTACGGCTGGGTGAACCGCACGCTCTTTGTCGGCGTTGGCGCGCGCAAAGAGCAAAGCGTGCTGATGCGGCTTTACGCGCTGATGTAGGCGGTTGCACGCCGGATCAGAAGGGCGCGATCAGGTCGTAAGCGCGATCCGCGCATGTACTGCGTCATGGTCCGAGAGCGGGCGCCCGCTTGGATCGAGCGACGCCAGTAAACCCTTTGACAGGCAAGTCACCCCACGCCCGCAGATCCAGTCGAGCTTCATCTGGCGTGCCGGGTGCAGCGTGATCAGACTGGGGCGGGTCGTCATTCCGTCGGCCGTGAAGGACCAGTCGTAGCCTTGTGCCTCGGCATTGGCAAAGAGGGCTTCATCGCGCCAGTCAAAGTCGGGCGGCATGTGGTTGCCCGTGTTCAGGTCACCGCCGATCACAACCGGCAGACTGGGGGCAAAAGCATCGACTTTTGCCATCAGCAGGTCGAACTGTTTGGCGCGGTGCGCGCCATCCGCGTTGCTTTCAAGGTGGGTCGAGACAACGCATAACGGGCCGTTGATTGTCGGAACGACCGCTGCAATCGCATTGCGCCCACCCACACGTGGCTGGCCCGCATCACCGCCCGCATCAGGGGTGAACCAATGGCCGTGATCGTCAAGGCGGATCATTGTTACCCTCTCAAAAGGGACAGCGCTGAGAATTGCGTTGCCGTGCCAGCCGCACGCGTTGAAATCATCATCGCAGAACGCTTGCTCGGTCGGACCACCAAGATCCATCTCATAGAACTCCACCCCGAAGGTGTAGGTCATGCCAAGCGCCTGCGCCATGACGGCTGTGGTATGGCGCTGCTTGGTACGGGCCATGCCGTGGTCCATCTCGGACAGCAGAACGATTTGCGGAGCAATGCCGGACAGATGGGCGGCGCTGTCTTGCGGAAAGAGGCAGCGTTCGAGGTTCCATGCAACGATTGGAAAAACGCCGGGAAGCTGTTGTGCGCTGGCCGTCCCGCCCTGCTGCACCGCGTTCAGCCCCGGCAGGCTTGCCAGTAGGGCGCGATGCGCCGCAGAGGTGCGCGGTGCGGCCATGATCCGGGTGCGATCCGCATCGCTGACGATCTGCAGCGTATCCACTGTGGGGGTCATAGGCGCTTGCCGTCGGGGGCGTTGAAAAGGCAGACAGCATCAGGCCTGACCGACAGGCGCTGCGGGCCGGTTGCCGCTGCGATGTCGTTGCTGACATGCACGGTCACGGAATTCGTGCCAAGCGTGCCATGCAGGAGCCGGTGCGCGCCAAGTTCTTCGATAATCTGCACATCCATGAACAGCGGGCCGGTTGCATCAAGGACAAAGTCTTCGGGCCGGATGCCTGCCGTAACTGCACCCTGTGCCGGTGCGGCGCAGAGCGGCTGGTCGCCCAGCATGACCTGACCGTCCGTCACCTCTGCCGTAAACAGGTTCATCGGCGGCGCCCCCATGAACGCGGCCACAAAGGTGGATGCGGGGTTGTGATAGACCTCGGAGGGTGTGCCGATCTGTTCGATCCGGCCTGCGTTCATGACGATGATCCGGTCGGCCATCGTCATCGCCTCGACCTGATCGTGGGTGACGTAGATCGACGTGACACCAAGGCGGCGCTGCAAGGCCTTGATCTCGATCCGCATTTGATTGCGCAGTTTGGCGTCAAGGTTCGAGAGGGGTTCATCAAAGAGAAACAGGGCCGGATCGCGCACAATGGCGCGGCCCATGGCCACGCGCTGGCGCTGGCCGCCCGACAACTGGCTTGGCTTGCGATCAAGGTAGTCGCCAAGATTCAGCAATGCTGCCGCCTCATCGACTTTCTGCGCGATTGCCTGCTTGGATGTACCGCGGTTCTTCAGGCCGTAACCGATATTCTTGCGCACCGTCATATGTGGATATAGGGCGTAGTTCTGGAACACCATGGCGATGTCGCGTTCAGCGGGTTCGACGTTGTTCACCACGCGTCCCGCAATCTGCAATTCACCCGATGTGATGTCCTCAAGCCCTGCCACCATGCGCAAGAGCGTGGACTTGCCGCAGCCCGACGGGCCGACAAGGACCGTGAATTCGCCCTCGGCGATCTCAAAGCTGGTGGGGTGTAGCGCCTCGAACCCGTTGGGGTAGGTCTTGCCGATATTGTTGAGTTGCACCTGTGCCATGTTTATTGCCTATTTGTCGGATTCAGTGAGGCCCTTGACGAACCAGCTTTGGAAAAACACCACCACAAGAACCGGTGGAATGACGGCCACGAGGGCCAGAACGTTGGAGCGCCCGAACTCGGGCACCACCGCACCTTCGAGAACCTGCACGATCTGTTTGATACCCCGCACAAGCGTGTACATGTCTTCATCTGTCGTGATCATCGTGGGCCAGAGGTATTGGTTCCAGCCATAGACGAACATGATGATGAACATGGCCGCGATCATCGTCTGGCTGAGCGGCACAAGGATATCGATGAAGAATTTCACAGGCCCTGCACCGTCGATGCGCGCGGCCTCGACCAGTTCTTCGGGGACAGAGCGGAAAAACTGCCGGAAAAAGAAAGTGGCCGTGGCAGAGGCGATCAGCGGGATGATCAGCCCTTGGTAGGTGTTCAGCATGCCAAGCCATTGCACCACCTCGTAAGAGGGAAGGATGCGGACTTCGAGCGGCAAAAGCAGCGTCGTAAAGATCAGCCAGAAGGCAAAAGTGGCAAAGCGCAGGCGGAAGTAGACGAT
>CAYZKE010000226.1:0-2966 GCA_964478505.1 uncultured Loktanella sp. | reverse complement strand
AACAGCGGCAGTATCATGAACAGGCTGCCCGCAATGAGAACAGCGTGATCGAGCACGGTCGACAGTTTGAGTTTAGGCATTGAACCGACCCTTATGTATAGTGGATGCGTCTGTCGATCAGACGGAACTGGAAGATCGTGAGCGCCAGCACCAGCACCATGAGGATGACCGATTGAGCTGAAGACCCGCCAAGGTCATTGCCGCGAAAGCCGTCGACATAGACCTTGTAGACCAGTGTCATCGGGTTGTTGCCCGGCTCTCCTTTGACGACCGTGTCAACGATGCCGAAGGT
This sequence comes from uncultured Loktanella sp., assembly GCA_964478505.1. GTDB lineage: Bacteria > Pseudomonadota > Alphaproteobacteria > Rhodobacterales > Rhodobacteraceae > Yoonia. The sequence goes on along the minus strand of CAYZKE010000226.1, from coordinate 2,674 downwards.
GTCAAACAGCGAATAGGTGATGTTGATGATCAACAGAAAAAAACCGGTCGGTGCCAGCAGTGGAAAGGTCACGTCCCAGAACCGCCTTGAGGCCGAGGGGTTGTCGATCAAAGCGGCCTCGCGCACCGAACGCGGGATCGATTGCAGGCCGGACAGAAAGAAGATGAAGTTCACCGGTACCTGTTTCCAGACCGAGGCCAGGATCATCGAAAAGGCGGTATCGTTGAAGTTGACCCCGACCATGTAATCATGGCCGAAAAACCCGAAGAATTCGGTGAGCGGCCCCCAGCTTTGGTTGAACATGATGACGGCGATGAAGCCCGCCACCGGAGGGGCGACGGCATAAACCCACATCAGCAGGGTCCGGTAGGTGCGTGCGCCGCGCAGCACCTTGTCGGCCTTAACGGCAAGAACCAGGGCGATGGCCAGCGAAAAGAAGGTGACCAGCAGCGAAAAGACCACGGTGAAGGACGCAATCCTGCGGTATTCACGACTGCCGAAAAGGTCGATGTAGTTTTGCAAGCCCACGAATGTGGAGCCAAAGCCGAAGGGGTCTTGCAGGTAGAACGAAGACTGCAAAGCCACGACCGTCGGCCAATAGAAAAAGACCGCGATGATTACAAGCTGGGGCAGCAAGAGCAGCACAGGTAAAGAGACAGTCGTAAATCCGGCCCGTTTCATAAGTGTTCCTTCTGGTACGTGAGAACGGCCGCCTGTTCCGGCGGCCGTTCGGGTTATTCAAAACGTTCAGTGCTAGCCTTGGGTCTGCGCGAAGCGTGACAGAAGCTGGTTGGCTTCTTCTTCGATCGTCGCGAAGGCGTCCTCGACCGATGTTTCACCGGTCAGGATGCGGCCGTATTCACGGTTCATCACGTCACGGATCTGCACGTAAAAGCCCATGCGATACCCGCGGGTGTTTTCGCCTGCGGCAAGTGAAAGCTGCTTGATGCCGATTTCAGCGGCAGGCTGCTCTGCGTAGTATCCTTCGGCAGTGGCCAACTCATAGGCGGCTTCGGTGATTGGCACGTAGCCTGTCTCTTTGTGCCACAACACCTGTGTTTCTGGCGCTGTCAGATACTCGAAGAACCGTGCTGTTGCGGCATTTTCCGCGTCAGATTTGCCGGACATCGCAAACAGCGCCGCGCCCCCGATGAAGGTCTGCTTTGGCTCTGATGTGACAGCTTCCCAGTAGGGCAGGTAGGTTGCGGAAAAATCGAACCCGAGGTCTTTCTGTGCAAGACCGCCGAAGGACCCCGAAGAGCCGAGCCAGATTGCGACTTTGCCTTCTTCGAAGGGGGTCTGGTTGTCGCCCCAGCCGGTGCCATACCATTCAAAATAGCCCGCATCCTGCCATTCGGTCAGCGCGGTGAAATGGGCCTTGATGGCATCGTTATTCACGAGGATCTGTGTGTCCAAACCGCCATAGCCGTTGTCGTTTGTCGCGAAGGGCAGGTTGTGGCGGCTGAAGAAGTTCTCGGTGAAGATCCATGGCAGGTGGGATTGTGCCAGCGGGATATAGCCTGCGGCTGTCAGGGCCGGTGCAGTTGTTTCCTGGAACTCTTCCCATGTTGCGGGCGGTGTGACGCCGGCAGCTTCGAGCGCATCGACATTGTAGTACATGATGGGCGAGGAAGAGTTGAACGGCATGCCGATCATCTTGCCGTCGCTATCGGCAAAGAAGTAACGCACGCCGGAAATGTAATCTTCGATGTCGAAGTCTACACCGTTGTCGGACAGCAAATCCTGCACGGGGATTGTGGCACCTTTCGCGCCGATGACCGTTGCGGCACCGGCATCAAATACCTGCATGATGTGCGGCTGTTCGCCCGCACGGAACGCGGCGATACCAGCGGTCAGGGTTTCTTCATAAGTACCCTTGAACACAGGTGTCAGCCGGACATCATCCTGAGAGGCGTTGAAGTTCTCGGCGATCTGGTTGACGGATTCACCAAGAGCACCGCCCATGGCGTGCCAGAGCTCGATCTCGGTCTGCGCAGAGGCAGCTGTGGTCAGCGCAAGTGACATGACGGCGCTGGTAAGCGTAATACGGGACATTTACGTTCCTTCCATTGAACATTGCCGCTTGGGCAAAAAGAGATGGTTGTCTGTGGAAGGGGGCGCAAAACCTGTCTGGTAGAGCCGTCTGTCCGGCCGAATGAAACTACCGCAGCAGGGCCCCCACCCACACTACCAACGCTCCAATGGTCCCCGAAGGTCACGCGTATTTAACAAACATGCAAAGTTTTTGTAACATCGCAGAGGTTGTAGTGCGTGTGGTGCATTACTCGTGTCATACAACGGTTCAGGTCAGATTTTGAACCAATAAGAAGGTATCACAATATTCTGTAATTATTAAATAAAATGCGCCCATGGATGTAATCCACAGGCGCAGTAGTTGTGTTGTTTGGGGGTGTGGTCAGGGTTGTATTGCGAAGAACATCGTCTCACCTGAGTGGTCATCTACACCATCGTTGTCTGTCGAGACCCACATGGTCCCGTCGTCGGTGATGGCCAGACCCTCGACCTTGTCCAGAACGTAGCCGCCCGTGGAGGTCAGCGCAGGTAGCAGATCAACAACCAGTTCGGGCTCCAGAACCGCAGGGGTTTCGCCCAGCGGAACCATTGCATCCATCGCGCTCAGCGGCACGCTGGTGATCTGCTTGGTCACGGCACG
>CAYZKE010000225.1:0-5971 GCA_964478505.1 uncultured Loktanella sp. | reverse complement strand
GTAAATCAAAAAGTTATTCATTTATAATATGTTACCAGAGTACATCTGTATACCGCAGGCTTGTTTGGCGTTTGCGCAGCGCACGTGACGGCACCGAACTGACAATGAAAACCGAAACGCACAAGACCATGGACGGCATGGCACCGCTTGCGTTAGTCAGGCACATGACGCGTGTGATCCTTCTGAACAAACCTTTTGGCGTGCTGTCGCAGTTCACAGACGCGAAAAGCCCGACACCACGGCCCACGCTTTCCTCTTTTGTGGACGTGCCCGGGGTCTATCCTGCGGGGCGGCTGGACCGCGATAGCGAGGGGCTCTTGGTGCTGACCGACGACGGGAAGTTGCAGGCCCGCATCGCGGATCCCAAAAACAAGATGAGCAAGACCTATCTGGTACAGGTCGAAGGCGCGCCAACGGACAAAGACATCGCCCCACTGCGGGAAGGCGTCACGCTCAAAGACGGCCCCACCCGCCCCGCGAAGGTCCGTCTGATTGATCCGCCCGCTTTATGGGAGCGAGATCCACCAGTGCGGTTTCGCAAATCTGTGCCGGATTCGTGGATCGAGGTAACGATCAGTGAAGGGCGGAACCGACAGGTGCGGCGAATGACGGCGCATATCGGATTTCCGACACTGCGGCTGGTGCGATGGCGTGTCGGGAACTGGACGCTGGACGGAATTGAAAGCGGGGCATGGCTAGAGGCCAACCCGACATAAGTGCCGGTTCGCCGCACAGGATTGATCGGGCATGACAAACTGTGCCAAACCAGTGCCAAGCCCCCACGGCGCAAGAAGGAGCACACGATGATTGCCTATGTTACCGTTGGTGCTGACGACATCGCGCGCGCAGAACAGTTTTACTCCGCCTTTTTGCCTGACCTTGGTTATACGCTGGAAGAATTTCACGGTGACTTGAGTTACATCTTGCCCAAACAACCGGGGCAGTCCGTTGCTTTTCCAGACTTCTATGTCAAAGCGCCCTTCGACGGGCAGCCTGCCACTGCCGGGAATGGTACAATGGTCGCATTTGAGGCGCGCAATCAGGCGCAGGTGCGCGCCCTTCACGCAGCAGCCGTAGCCGCAGGTGGAACGGACGAGGGTAAACCGGGTTTTCGCGCGTCCTATGGTCCGCATTTTTATGTTGGTTACCTGCGCGACCCACATGGCAACAAGATCGCATTATTCTCGAACGACCCAAAAGAACCAGGACGTGACGCATAAGGCAAACGGGGGACAGAGGGGGCATGTCAAATCAAAAACCAGGACAAAGACTGGCGCGGTGAGGGCGCATGATCAGACAACCTGAAAAGCGCCTACCATTCTGTAATTAAATACTTATCAGGATATGATATAATCCCATTATGTTTCTGACTGTCGCTGTTTTGTGTCCCGCAAATTTGAGGGCATGGCAATCCTGCTGTGCGACCAATGTCGGGCTCAAGCCCGTACTACGCTATACAGCAACATACTGGGACGAACTAACCTGCTCCCCAATCCCGTGCTGCAAGTCAGCCATGGCGAGGCCACACGCCGCGGCCGGGCTGGCGAGCGTGAGCAGCCAGATCAGGCAGTTGGTGAGGATGATGCGGACGGTGGTCATGGGGGCAGATTGGCACACGCGTTGGGGGATTGCTATTGTCTCAAGCGTCATCCGCAACGATTTGAGACGGTCAGTCCATCTCGTCGTACAAGATGATGACGCATACTCGTGTGACAGAGCAAACGCACCAATCATTCAAGACCGGAACGGCCTGTCGTACTGTGCGATCCAAATGCCAGAATGTCAGACGCCAGAGGACGGGTCGGAGTCATCGCGGGATCTTTTCGGTGCTACAGCAGGTGGCCCTTGTTTAATTAGCCCATAGTCCATAGTTCGGCCCCGCTCTTGCATGTAGAGCTTGAATGTACGCCCTGTTTTGTCGTTGATCACCTCTCCGTTTTCCCAAAACGTATCGCATTCAAAGCAAAAAGCGTGAGGGTAGCCATCTTTATCCTCTCCGGTCAAAGCGACACGCCAAACCCGATCTTCATGGCAAAATGGGCAAATGATATCCGTCATTTTGGGAAAGCCGTAATTAGTTCGTTTGTACCGTCTCTGACAACGATTTGCACCGAGGTTTGGCCGATCGTCCCAACAGGGCGACCAAGATCGACAGTCCAAGTTCGGTTGCCATTCGCCTGAAGCGTTCCCGCTCCGCTTCGATTTGACCACGCTTCATCAACAAGATTCAGAGCATCATCCCCCTGCACATTGAACACGGAATGAACCGACTTGTTCAGATTAGGAGCCGTGTGGTCAAGGACGTGGTCGACGCGATTTCCAAACTTCGGGTCGGCACCGTATTGCAGACCGCCCGGCGAAACATGAACCAAATCGCCGTCCGGTGTCCGATACGTTGTAAATCCTCTTGGAGTGCTCACCTGCGCGCCGACGCCAGTGACGGGTCGCCATCCGTCTGGGACTACCCTATTGGGGGCAATAGCGGGCAGCAAAAACGCATAGACTGCCCCAGTGGTTTCCACGCCATCCAATGCGCGCAGGTTGCCAGTCTGCGCGAACGCAGTGCCGGTAGTCATCACATCTGCACTGGTGGTTGGCGGTGCGCGGGCGGTGTTCGTCAGATTGACCTGCTGAGCAACCAAATCCCGCGCCTCAATCGAATAGCTGAACTGCTGCCAATCTCCCGGCGTTGCAAAACTCGCAACCGCCCCAAATGCTAAGAGCAACAGAAAAGAGAAGATGCTGATCAGGCGGCAGAGCAAGATCATTTTGCGGCCGCCAGCTCTAACGCGACCTGCAACTTTATCTGCCCTTGTTTTTTTAGGCCCTTTTTGTATTCGGAAATGCTAACTGCATCAAAAGCCTCAATCTGCTCATCAGAGACTTCTATATGACAAACAGTGGTTCCGTTCACCAGTATGCTAAAGGTGTGATAATCAGGTAGTCTGTAGCCACTCAGATAATACGCGCTTTCAATGGCCCCAATCTCTTGGCGAAGCAGGTCTAACAACCTAGGATCGCCATCTTCCTCCAAAAGGAACTGAGCCCCCTGCCTAAGTTCCTTTTCATATTGTTCTTCAGCCGCACTACCGATCAACTTCATGGCACAACCCCTGGTGTGGCTGTAACCAAATTTCCAAACCTATCGGTCATAACCGTCATTGTGGAGGTCGGTTGGAAGCTATTGAATTTGTCCGTTCCAATTGGACGGCCTAGATCAACTTCTCGAACATATAAGGTGCCGTGATCAGCACTCTCCAAGGTCCTTGTTACAGGGGTATTCACTACTTCATGACTTTGAAGGGTCGTTCTCAGTTCGCTTTGTGAGACCGTAAACTGGCTTGCATTTTTGTCCGGATTGAAGTGCCTGTCCAGCACATGTGTCCATCCACTGCTTTTATCACCAGTAGAAAGATTAACTCGCGATTGAACACGACCCGGAACATTGGGCAGTGCTGTATTTGGGGCACCCGCCCCCTGCAACCCGTCAACCTTGCCCAGTTGGGCGACGGCGATGCCTCCGCGATAGACGAAATACGCGCCGCCGACGCCGACCGTGACGATGGCCACCCCTGCCTCGATATCATCGCGCAACGCCTCGGCTTCGGTCGCAGAATAGCCTGTCGCGACCAGACCGGCCTCGATCGCCGAAAGCTGGTTTTCGCCCGAGATCAGCGTGACCGTCCCCTCATAGGTGCGATCGACGCCCACCGCCGCATTGGCCAGGCCAAGCACACAGGTCAGTTTTGTCACAAAGCACGCCCCGGCGCTCAGGGTCTGCCCAACACCCCCCAGAACCTTCATTCCGCCATCCTGCCGTTGCAGTGACGCAAGAAGCTGCTCAGCTGCCACATCGGGGTCAAGCGCGCCGCTCTGGATGCCGCGCGCAAGCTCCAGGGCAATCAGATCGAGGTTCACATCGTTGTCGAGATCATACCCGGCACCCGCCGTCCTCGCCTGAAACATCGATGGCGTGAAGCCGACGATCCGGCCCATATCATTGTAGCCAGAGTGCCACGCCCACTCCTCAAATTCCGCAGCTGCCGCCACATGGGCCGCGCAGGCCGGTGACGGGCCGTTTTCACAGGCAGCCAGCATCGCGATGGTTTGCTGCGAGGAGACCTCCTGCAACTGGCGCAACTCGGTAATCATCGCGTCATGTTCGGCAAGCGAGCAGTCGCGCGTGACGCGACAACTGTTGAGTTCATCGATCAGTTTTTCGACGCGGGCGCGCTGGGTGTGATTCAGATAATTATTCCGCGCGCCGCTTTCGGCGATGCTTGCCGCGTTGCTGACGTTGACCGCCTGCCCGCCGGAGGTCGTGTAGCCGACAACGGCGCCAAGCAGGTTCGCTTGTCCTGCCACGTCGTTCTTCCAGGCGTTGTAGACGGCAGCATAGTCGTCATCCGACTGCCCCGGTAGCCGCTCCGGCGCGCCCTCCTGCAGCCCCGCAAAGATGGACTGCGCGATGCCCTTGTGCAGGTCCGCGACAACAACATGACCCGCCCCCGCCGGGCTGGCGAGCGTGAGCAGCCAGATCAGGCAGTGGACAAGGAAAAGGCGTGCGGCGGTCATGAGGTCAGATTGGCGCACGCGCTGCAAAGACAACATCATCGCCTTGGATAACGTGGGGATTTTCGGTTTGGTAAAATGAGATTTCAGACGCGACCATTGGCACGGCAAAAGCCATGCTCGCGCCTAAAGCTGAGATCAGCATCACGACGAACAGGCTTATGATGTTGCGTACGGAACTCATTCTTCGGGTAACAATCAAGATAGTGTAGAGGTTGCTTGATGGCCTTCAAATTCCCAGCGACCATATCTCGCAAGCTTTAGTGCAATTTCGTTCCAGTTTTCCCCACCTATTTCAGAACATAGCTTTTCAATTAGTTGCCTGATCTTTTCCCAATCATACTCGATGACCACTATCATATGCATGCCGAACACTCCAAAATCTCCAAAATCGCGATTGATTGCCTTGGATGATATCCAGTTTGGTGTGCACACAAAGAAGCAAAAATTATTGGAAGAACCATCTGTGTCTGGCCCAATCGCAGCCTCGACGTTAAAGGCGAACATTGCTTCATCGTCTGGCCAGTATGTGAGTTCATCGATATCTACCGATGTAAGTGATTTAAGTTCAGCTTTCACATTTCATTCCTTAGTCTGAGACATCGAGATGCGCATTCGACCTTACGGTCCATCGCCCATCTATCAGTTCCCTTGTTTCGAAGTTGACCTGCACTCCTGTTTCGCTGAAAGGACTGTTTGGTTTAGGAGTTGGGGGGCGGAATGTCCGCGTCCCGTCGGCACTGACAAGGGTCCTGCCATCACTTGCAGTTCTATAGCCGGGTCCTACCCACGCTTCCCCAAGATCAGCGGCTTCTGCTCTTGTAGCTCGACCTGCTAAAGTCAGGTTTCCTTGTCCAAGTTGAGACGCCTCACGCAAAATTCCTTGCCGTTGTGTCGCAGTTAATCCCGTATTTGTAGCACCACCGCTCAGAAAATTACTCCGCCCTTGTGCGCCAAACGCGGCGAGGCGTTCTGATAGCGTCGTCCTGAAGCTGCTACCGCTGGCAACTGCAAGCCCGAACTCAAGGAGACTCCCCTGCTGCCCGAGAATATATGCGCCGAGATCTTCGTCGCTGAGCGCACCGACCTGCTCGATCAAGGCCTCGTGTCCACCGGCATGCAGGCCGTTGATCGCACCGATCGTAAAGCCGGACACGTTGAACATCTCGGCCGCCGGATCGCCCGCCGCCATCAAACGTCCACTATGGATTGACGTATTGATGTAGGTTGCTGCTGCGTCCTGCGACTGGCCGATCCATGTCGTTCCGTTGTTGAGGAAATACACGGAGTCCTGCGCCGCCTGATAGGCCAGGAACGTATCGACACCGCGATTCTCGGATCCGTCAAAGACACCGAGCGCCATCGCAACCTGTCCCTGCGCACGATCTGCATTTGCTTC
>CAYZKE010000224.1:0-6002 GCA_964478505.1 uncultured Loktanella sp. | reverse complement strand
AGCTGTTCCCCCGCGACTTTGACCAGATCATGCATTTTGCCCATCACCAACACACCCAGGACTGGGAGCGTGACGGCGAACTGGTGCGCGAACCCTACACGCTGACCACATATCTGCTTTGGCTCAGCGGGATCACCTATTGGCGCAACCGTGTCTTTGGCATCGTCCGCCGCGCGCGCGGGATCATTATTGAACCCTATATCCGCGCCGAGGAAGAGGCCAAAGTGATCCGCGAAAGCCGCCTGCATCTGGCAGGTTACGGTTTGATCGCGCTCGTCTCTGTCGCAGCGGGGTCTTGGGCCGCGCTGACCTTCTGGATTATCCCGATGGTAATGACCAAGCCCGTTCACCAGTTGCAGAACACCATCGAACATCTGGGGCTGAGCCATGAGCCCGACATCATGGAAAACACCCGCTCGACCCGCGCAAATGCGCTGCAACGCTGGCTGTGCTGGCAGATGCCCTATCATACTGCACACCACACGTTTCCCGCCGTACCCTTCTGGAAGCTGCGGACATTAAACGACCGGATCGAGGAAAAGGCAGGTCAGGTCCACCGGATGGGCTGGCTCGAATTCCAGATTGAGGTGATCGGCAAACTGATGGCCAAGGATGAAAGCCAGTACCCGATGGATGAGGTCTGGATCATTCCCCGTAGCGGTGGCCGCGTGACGCGGATGCCAGCGGAATGAGGCGGCGTGACGCAGCCCCGAGTTTGACCCGGGGCCTCTTGGCTGAGGTCGCGATAGAGGTCCCGGATCGGGTCCGGGACTGCGTGGCAATATGCGGCAACTGAAGGTTTACACCTCGCTTTGGGCCATGCAGCCGCACGACCAGAGCGGCGTAAAGCTGCCTTATGATCAGGTGTGCGAAATGGTAGCCGCAGCCGATTTTGACGGGATGGCGATTGATCTGGGGGCCTCCGACGTGGCTGTGGCCCATGCCGTACGCCCGCATATGGCGGCCAACGATCTCACCCCGCTGATCGTGGCCTTTCCCAAGACGATTGAAAGCCTTGAAGACACGCTGCATATGGCCGCCGATTTCGGCGCGCCCTTTGTTGACGTGATCGGACAGGTGATGCCCATCGCCCTCGACGATATGGTGCCAGTGATCGAGACATGGATGGGCATGGCCGACCGGATCGGAGTGCCCGTGCAGTTCGAGACGCATCGCAACTGCATCACCAACGACCTTTATACAACGCTGCAACTGCTTGACCGTATCCCCGATATGCGCATCTGTGCCGACCTGTCGCATTACGTGGTGGACCGCGAATTCTGGTTTCCTTTGTCCGACCATGACCTTGGCCTGATGAGCCGCATCCTGAAAAGGTCAGACAGCTTCCAAGGTCGCGTGGCCTCGCGCCAGCAGATACAGTTACAACTGGACTTCCCGCAGCATCAGAAGTGGGTGGAACTTTTCAAAGGCTGGTGGCGCGAAGGCCTTGCCGACTGGCGCGCGCGCAACGCGTCGGGTGACTGTATCTTTGTGTGCGAGTTAGGCCCACCGGAATATGCGATGACCGGAGCAGACGGCCGCGAGTTGTCGAACCGCTGGGAAGAGGCGCAAGTGATCATGGCGTGGGTGCGCGAGATCTGGGATGAACTGGGCGGGGACGGGTGAGCGAAGTCTAGCTGGCAGCGTGTTCATCCTGTACTTTGAACTCTGCGTACATTGCAGCAGTGGCAGCTTGTGCTTTGTCGGCCAGATCGCGTGCGTGAGTGTCATCACGACCCGTGGTCGAGATAGGCTCTCCAAAACGGATGTGGATTTCCCCCGGTCGCGCGCGGATCGACCCGAGTGGCAGTAACCTATGCCCACCGTAAATCATCACAGGTATGATCGGCGCTTGTGATCTTATGGCGACCAGACTGGCACCAACCTTGAACCGCGCGACGCCGTCCTGACCCGATATCCGGCCTTCTCCTCCCCATCCGAGGCGTTCACCGGACTTTACGGCCAGCACCGCCTTTTCGATCAGGCGCTCTGTTCCCGCACGGTTGCCGTGGGGAACAAGTTCGATCGCCGCCTTGTGGGTCGCGGCGCGCATGAACGGGAATATTGCGTATAAATCAGCGCCCGCGGCGCGATCAACATGCGGCCACATGACCGCAAGATAGGCCGCGACATCGGCAAAAGACGCTTCATTATGGCACAACACACAGCCTGATCCGGCCTTTGGTGGGGTGCCACTGATGGTGACCTTGATCTGACAGATGTCCAGAAACCGGCGCGAATGTGCGGCGATCAGCCGACGTGCAGCTTCGGGGGTCTTGGCGGTCAGGACAACGCGCAAACTTGTGACGGATAAGCCCGATATCCACAATGCGGACGCGTATCCTCCCCGAATGATCTCTCCCAGCGCGCCCATGATTTTGATAGCTTTGCCCCCAACAAGCATTCCGCCACGAGGATGCTGTGCGAACGACGTTTACACAACAATATTCGCGCGCATGTCGTCAGGCCCAAGCCTGCCGTTTCGTCGGGTGGACTGGTTGCTAAAGTCTATTGCGACACCGCCGTGCCAACCGGATCAGTGCAATCGCGCAAAGAGCGCGTTTTACGAACCAATAGCCCCACCGCTGCAGAGCGGTGGGGCCGAGTGGTGCCCTTGGGGCTACCCAACCGCAACATCCGGGGAGAAAGTGCAGTTGGGTGGGTGGTATGGCTTATGGCAGCAGCACAGCGTCGATGACGTGGATCACGCCGTTCGACGCGATGATGTCTGCTGTTGTCACTGTCGCGTTCTCCACGGTCACGCCGTTGCGGCCGTCGATGTGGACGTCTTCACCGTTGACGGTGGCAACGCTCAGGCGCTGACCGGCCAGTTGATCGGATGTGACCGCACCGGGTACCACGTGATATGTAAGGATCGCTGTCAGTTGGTCGATGTTTTCTGGCATAAGCAGTGTTTCAACAGTGCCTGCTGGAAGTGCGGCAAAAGCTGCATCTGTTGGCGCGAAGACAGTGAATGGACCCTCGCCCTTCAATGTGTCTACCAGACCGGCAGCGGTGACAGCGGCGACCAGTGTGTTGAAGTTGCCGTTGGAAGCCGCGATATCGACGATATCAGGCTCGCCCTCCATCATGGGCGCACAAGCTGCTGCAACAGCAACGCCAGCGGCGAGAATGGTAGATTTGATTGCAAAGCGACGGTTCATCGGGTGTTCCTTTCGTTCCCTATTAACGCACTTGTTACGGGGCGAAAGATGCACTGGTTGTCATTCTGACAATGAGTTTATGAGATGTATTGTTTTGATCCGATGGATTGGATCTTACGTATTTTCATCTCAGCTTTCGGTGCAGTGCGCGCGGAAGGCTTGTTTGAGAACTTCCAGTTCTGCGCGTAACGCCGCAATCTCTGTGCGCAAGTCCTCGGCAAGTGGCGCGCCTGCGATCAGGGTGAAGCTGTCCAATGTTGTGCCGGTTTGATCTGCAATCAGAAAGGTCTGCACCCCATCCGCGATCAATGCCGTTGGGATCGGGACTGCGACATGCCAAACGTCGTGGGCCGCGTCAAAGGTGTAATGCACCTCTGGCAAAGCCTGACCAAAATGGGTGACATGCAAGAGGGGTTGTTCTTGTCCAGCACCCGTCAGGTCGCCGTGCCAAACGCCTGCTTTGATCCGCGTGTTGATAAAATGCGCAGTGGCCATGTGGGCGTTTCCTCAGATTTCAGCGCGCGGATAGCGGCTGAGTGTCAGATCACGGATAGTCAGTTTATTCATCGCGGGGCGTTCGATCATCAGATCTATCCACATCCGCTCGGCGCGCCGTTCATTCAGGCCGCTGTAGGCAAGATCGAATTCGACCATGGTTTCCGATGCATTGTCCGGCAAGGTCAGCAGCACCTGTTCGGTGTTCGGGCCGTTCTTGACGTTCAGCCGCGCGTAGATGGCTGTCGGTCTTTCACGCGTGATTAGCGCCGCCAACCGGATCAGATGGCGCTTGCGCAGCCCTTCACAGGACTCTTCGGGAACCTCGATCACAAGTGAAAGATAGCTGCCAGCAAAATGGAAGGTCTCAAGCACGATCCCGAAAGGCGCCAGATCGGTGTCATGGGTATTGCGGACCTGCCGGAGCATGACTTCACCGCAGGGGCAGTCGTGAAAGATCACCAGCTCATTGGTGATTTCCATTTTGGATAGTGCAGGCGCATACCCCGGTATGTCCGCAGCAGCCCGCCATGGTTTTGGCCGCCACGCCCAGTCTGTACCTGGCGGCTGGGGAAAAATGTCAGAGCCGATCCGCGGCAGGGCGAGCCTGCTGTCAGCGGCAAAGCGAAAGGCCTGAATGTGGCGTAGCAGTTTCTTGGCTGCTTCATTCGTCTGATCCAGTGTCGCAAGGTCGGTCGCCCCGACAGCATTGGTCGCCTTTCGCCACTGCGCAATGCTGCGGCGTTGCAGGATCTTTGTGATGCGTCCTTGCAGTGGAAATGGCATATGCGCAGTTTTCTTCCTTAGGAGGGACAAGATTGCCAAACAAAACGCGCGATGAAAACCACTCAGGTTTCGGCTGGGCTGTCTGTCGCCGCAGCCGGTGCCGCTTGTACACCCGCAAGGATCTTTTTGAGCAACGTCGCCCCCGGTCCGTCCTGAAGTGGCGATGCCGCCAATCCGCGCACACCGATAGTAACCAGTCGGCCGTTCACATTGGCAAAGGCGCGCCATTCTTCCCGTTGCAGACCGTCCAGCGGTGGTGGCCCCTGATCGGTGAAATGGATCATGACCTGATCATTGAAGGCCTGCGTGGACAGGACATTCACAGCATCGGGATTGTTCGCTTTCGTCAGCAGGCGGACACCGTCATCCGTGATGAGAAAATCCCGCAGGCCGATTTCGTCCGTGGCAATGCGCCCGCTGTCGATGGGGCCTACCTGTATGGTTGCGATACCCACGATTTCGGGCGCGGCGCTGCTGTGGCCCAATGTGGCGCAGGACGCCAACATCGCAAAATCCTTTGCAAGTTGGCTTGAACGAGGATCAACACAATAGCCAGCGGGCGCTGTGGCAATAACAGCGCCCTGACCAAGCGAAACAGACTGTGTCACCTGATCTATCGGGGTGCAGGCCGTCATAGCCCACACCCCGAAAACGACAGCGGTGGCACGGATCATGCCGTTACAGATCCATGTAGATGTGTTTTTCGGCTTTCGCACCGGGATGCGTCACCGCCCCAAGCCGTGCGCCACCGACAAGTTGCGCATATTTCCACAGCGCGCCCGAAGCATAGATTGTCTCTTTGGGGCCCTTCCAGTTGGCTTTACGCGTTGCAAGCTCTTCGTCGGTCAGATCGACACTCAACTCCCCTGTGACGGCATTGATGGTGATCACATCGCCATTGACCAGCAAACCGATCGGCCCGCCATGTGCGGCCTCTGGTCCTACGTGACCTACACAGAACCCGCGTGTCGCGCCCGAGAAACGGCCGTCGGTGATCAGTGCCACCTTCTTGCCCATGCCCTGACCTGACAGTGCAGCAGTCGTTGCCAGCATCTCGCGCATACCGGGGCCACCTGCGGGGCCTTCGTTGCGGATGACGATGACTTCGCCTTCCTCGTATTCGCGGGCTTTGACAGCGGCAAATGCCTCTTCTTCACTCTCGAAGACACGCGCAGGACCGGTAAAGACCTGCTCGTCGCTGGCCATGCCCGCCACTTTTACAATCGCACCTTCAGGGGCAAGGTTGCCTTGCAGACCCACAACACCACCTGTCGGGGTGATCGGGTTCTCGACCGGATAGATCACGGTGCCATCTGCATCGCCTTTGATCATATCAAGCTCTTCGCCTATCGAGCGGCCTGTCGCGGTCATGCAGTCTTCATGGATCAGACCCGCTTTGCGCAGTTCCTTCAGAACGACAGGCACGCCGCCTGCCTCATAAAGGTCTTTGGCCACATAATCGCCGCCGGGCTTGAGGTTCACGAAATAGGGCGTGTCGCGGAAAATGTCGCAGACATCCATTAGGTCGAAATCAATACCGGCCTCATGGGCGATCGC
>CAYZKE010000223.1:5381-6011 GCA_964478505.1 uncultured Loktanella sp. | reverse complement strand
CCCGGTGGCCCCCTGCGCGATGTAGAAATCAACCATGCGGTCGACGCTGTCCCAATCAATCCCGCCATCCGGCAGGAACGGGGTCACAGCGATGGTAAAGACGCCTTGGGCTGTTTCATCAAGCATCGGGTTTTCCTTTATGGCTCAGTTTCAGGGCAATCTGGCCAAGCACCATGGCGGCGGCGGCCTGACAGGGGTCGACAATGGGCAGGCCGGTCTCGTGTTCGAGCGTGGCGCGGTAATGTGCCATGCCGGCGCAGCCCATAATCAGCACATTTGCCCCGTCTTTGTCGCGCAGGCGTTTGCCGGTGGCAATCATGGCATCAAGGCTTTTGTCGGGATCGGCAAGGTCGGCCACCGAAAGCCCCAAGGCCCTGTCACCGGCCAGCCTGTCCAGCACCCCCATCGCCCCAAAGGCCCGCAGGTGGCGCGGGATCGAGGCGGGCAGGATTGCGATGACGCCAAAGCGCTGTCCAAGGGTCAGCGCGGTCATTACGGCCGCTTCCTGAATACCCGCGACGGGCAGGGCGGTTTGATCACGCAGGGCATGCAGCCCCGGATCGCCGAAACAGGCGATGACATAGCCTGCCGCATCGGTTTGTGCTGCCGCCAGTTCCAGCATGGGCGCGA
>CAYZKE010000223.1:0-5371 GCA_964478505.1 uncultured Loktanella sp. | reverse complement strand
GGTCCGTCGGCGAGTGTCAGGCAACGGATCGGGGTTCCGAATTTGCGCAGCGGATCAAGCGCGTGTTTGATCGCGTCCGTAACGGTCTGGGAGGAATTGGGATTGATCACAATCAAGGTTTTACTGGTCATGCACCCTCACGCGTGGCGGACTGGATTTCGATTTGATAGCCTTCGGGGTCGTTGAAAACAAAAGCGCGGATGCCCAGGGCATCATTGACAAAGAGGTCGGACAGGTTGGCAAGATCTTCCTCTTGCGCGTAGGCATACCACGCATCCACATCGGGCACACGGATGCAAAGCTGTACGGGTTTGACCGCCTGCCATCTGTTCATGCCACGGCTTTCATCGACCAGCCCCACATGCGCGCCCGCGCAGATCCGGTAGATTTTGCACCACCCCTGGTCAATGGCCAGCGGCAGCCCGAGGATATCTTCGTAGAACGCCATCGCGGTAGGCAGGTCGCGGTAATAGAGAAAGGTTATGGCAAGCGTGTTCGGGGCGTCGGGACGGGGCATTGCTGATCCTCAGGTCTGCGGGGCAGTCGGTAAGACGGCAAGCGCGGGGCGGTCTATGCTGTGGCCTGTGCCGGGCGTTGTCGTCAGGGCACCGTCTGTCACAATCCGCGCCCCGCGCAGCCAGACATCCGTGGGCCAGCCGGTGACCGTGCGGCCCACCCACGGATTATAGCCCGCGTTGTCATGCAGGTCGTTCGCGCCGTAGGTCACTGTCTTTTCAGGGTCCCACAGGGTGATATCGGCGTGCATGCCGACAGCCAAAGCGCCCTTTTGCGGCAGGCCATAAATTTCGGCAGGGGCAGTGGCTGTGAGGCGGGCAAAGGCCTCTGGCCCGCCACGGCCCTTGGTGACCATCGCGTCGAACATCAGTGGCAGGCGGGTTTCCAGCCCGGGAAGCCCGTTCGCGATCTCGTGGAACCCTGCGTCAGGTCCGGCCGAGAGTTTGCCGCTTGCGTCAAAACGGTAAGGCGCGTGATCCGAAGAGACGATTTGCAGATCACCCTCTAGAAGAGCGGACCAGAGCGCCTCTTGATCCGCGACTTGTCGCTGCGGGGGAGAGCACATCCATTTTCCGCCCTCCAATCCGGGCTGGCGCAGGATGTCCTCGGTCATGAACAGGTAATGGGGGCAGGTTTCGGCCCAGACCGGCGCACCGCGTGCGCGGGCGCTGCTGACGGCGGCGGCACCTTCAGTGGTGGAGATGTGAAAGAGCATCACCGGCTGCCCCAGATATTCGGCAAAGCGGCAGATGCGTTCCACCGCCTCGATCTCGGCCATGCGCGGGTGTGAGGCTGCGTGGAAATGCGGGGCGGTTTTGCCAGCAGTGATCAGCGCGGATTTGGCCTGTGCGATGATGGCATCGGTTTCGGCGTGAACACAGACCAATGCGCCAAGCGCGCGGGCCTGGGACATCACGGACAGGATTTGCGCGTCCGACAGTTGGATGTTGTAGGTGGTAAAGACCTTGATGGACCGGTTGCCAACCCCGATCAGCGCGGCCAGATCATCCGCAAAATCGGGAACGCCCGTGTCGGTGACCGTCATGTGAAATGCATAGTCGATCATTGCACCACGTTCGGCGCGGGCGCTGTAATCGGTGACGGTGTGTGCCAATCGCTCGCCTTTGGCCTGGGCCGCGAAAGAGATCACGCTTGTTGTGCCGCCAAGGGCTGCGGATCTTGTGGCGGTCTCGAAAGTGTCGGCATTCATCACACCCATGCCGGACATCTGTTCGATATGCGCATGCGGATCGATGCCCCCGGGCATGGCGTATTTTCCCGCCGCGTCGATGATCGTTTTTGCAGGACCGAGCTGTGTACCGATCGCCGCGATATTTTCCCCGCGCACAGCAAGATCACCTGTCACCACACCGGCCGGTGTCACGATCCGGCCGCCTGTGATCAGTAAATCGAACGGGTCTGACATGGGGCGGCTCCTTGCGGTGTGTTGGGTTTATGTTGCCCTTCACACGACGGTATCCGCAAGTCCCTTCGTCGCTCTAGACCTTGTCGTGTTTATCCTTGAGATCCCGCACTGAGGCGCGCCCGATCATATGCGCACCGATGGGTGAGGTAAGCATCAGAAAGATGATCGTCGCGATGACGCGTGCGGTGACTTCGGTCTGGGCCAGATAGAACGCACCGCCGATCAGGATCAGACTACTGCCCAGCACGCCTGCTTTGGTCGAAGCATGCATACGGGTCAGCACATCGGGCAGGCGCAGCACGCCAATTGCGGCGACGAGGGCAAAGAAACCACCCAACAGAAGGAAAATACCGATGATGACATTAATCATTGGCGTTCTCCTCTTGGCGGGCATCGCGGCGTTCGGCGAAACGGGCAAGTGCGACGGTGGCAAGGAAGCCAACCAGCGCGAGCACGAGGGCCACGTCAAGCAATGCAGGCTCTCCGGTTCCGACGACAACCACACCACAGACGGCGATGATCGACACGGTCATCATATCAAGCGCCACCACGCGGTCGGCGAGCGTGGGGCCCTTGGCCAGACGGATGAAGGCGATGGCGAGCGACAGCATCACCATCACAAAACTAGCGTAGATCGCGAGATCCAGAAATGCGGCGGAAGTCATGCTTCGAATACCTCTTTGACCATGCGTTCCATGCCGTTTTTCAGACTTGCGATCACCGCATCAGGGTCATCAGCAAACATTGCATGGACAATCAGTGTTTTGCGGTCAGGTGTCACATCAAGCGACAGCGTGCCGGGGGTGAGCGAAATCAGGTTGGTGACCAGCAGGATCTCGATGTCGGACTTCACATCCAGTGGCATCTCGAGAATTTTGGGGTTGCTGTAATCGGTGGGCGTCAGCACGTCATAGGCGACACGGATACTCGAGACGCACAGATCATAGAGGAAATAGAGCACCAGCCGCACGATACGGTAGGCGCGCAGGTAATATCCGCTTGGCCCGCCGAAAAGCGGCTGCGCGATCCACAGCGTCACAAAGCCCACGATAAAGCCTGCAACCAGCTGGAACGAGGTCAGGCTACCCCAAAGTGACGCCCAGATGACCGCCAGCAGCAGGTTGAGAAGAAACAGGTTCATCGCACTTCTCCCAACACGGTGGTGATATAGGCGGTCGGATCAAGCAGTTGCGCGGTTGTGCGCTCGGCAAACTGGACGAAGGGTTCGGGGTTGAGCCCGATAAAGACCGTCAGTGCGGCAAGACCCGCGACCGGCAGAAGCTGGGCCCATTTGTGCTCAAGATTCTTCAGCTCGGGTTGGATTCCATCGGGATGGTTCTTCCAAAAGGCCTCGGCCCAGATTTTTGTCATCGAATATATCGTCATCAGACCTACCGCGAGCGCGATGAAGGCGACAAACCACATTTCGATATCAAGGGTTGCCTTGACGATGATGTATTTTGCCCAGAACCCTGACAGCGGCGGAAAGCCAGCCAGTGAAAAGGCAGGGATTAGGAACAGGATCGCAAGGAGTGGCGCAGATTTATAGAGGCCGCCGATCTGGTACACCTCGGTGCCGCCGGTCAGGCGTTTGGCGATGCCCGCGATCAGGAACAGGTTCGCTTTCACGATGATATGGTGCACCAGATAGAACACCGCACCGACCAGTGCCAGCGGTGTCATCAGCGCGAGGCCCAACACCATATAACCGATCTGGCTGATGATGTGGAACGACAGGATCTTGCGGAAATCCGATTGCGCCGCCGCACCCAGAACGCCGATCACCATGGTCAGACAGGCCACCCACAACAGCACCGTATGCGTAAAGCCGATGTCGTGGTCAAAGACCAGCGTGAACGTCCGGATCAGGGCATAGACCCCGACCTTGGTCAGCAAGCCTGCGAAGACCGCCGAGACTGAAAAGCTGGGCGTGTGATAGGCAGCAGGCAACCAGAAGAAGAGCGGAAAGACCGCCGCCTTGACTCCGAAGGCGACCATGAACATCATCGCGACAACGGTCAGCAGGCCCTGGTTTTCAACGCCTTCGACCTTCAGCGCAAGATCGGCGAAGTTCAACGTGCCGGTCATGCCGTAAAGCAGGCCGATGCCGGTCAGGAACAGGATCGTCGAGATCAGATTCAACGCCACATATTTCACGCCGCCGTCGATCTGCTCTTTGCCGCCGTTCAGGATCAGCAAGCCGAAGGAGGCAATCAACATCACCTCGAACCAGACATAAAGGTTGAAGAGGTCGCCTGTCATAAAGGCACCCGTCACACCCGCCAGCAGCAATTGAAACAGCGCATGATAGCCCAGTTGCGCCTGCCGCTCTGTGATGTCACCCAAGGCATAGATAGCGACGGCAAAGCCGGTGATGGCGGTGATCAGGACCATGACAGCAGACAGCAAGTCCGCCACCAGTGTGATCCCGAAAGGCGCGGGCCAATTGCCCATCTGCCCCGCAACGACGCCCGCGTCGAGCACGACAACCATCAGCGCGATAGAGGCCAAGAGCCCAAGCCCCGATCCGATGATCGACACCCACGCGCCCACGGGATTGGCCCGCAGCAGATAGGCAATAATCGCCGTCAGGAACGGAATGGCGAGGGGAAGTGTCAGATACCAACTCATGAATGGGGTTCTTTTGGTTCGGCGACGCGCATCTCGTCGGTATTCAGGGTGCCAAGGCTTTGATAAGCGCGGAAGGCAAGGATGAGAGCAAAGGCGAAAAGACCAAAGCCGATGACAATCGCAGTCAGCACAAGCGCCTGGGGCAGGGCGTTGGCCACCACACCGGCAGGCGCATCTAGCCCGTCAGGCACCAGCGGCGGCGCACCCGGTGTCAGACGGCCCGCGACAAAGATCGTCAGGTTGGCCGCGTTGGACAACAAGATCAGCCCGAAGAGGAACCGTAGCAGGTTGCGCGCGAGCATCAGATAAACGGCAGAAGCGACTAGAATGCCGATCAGGATCGAGAGAAGCTGTTCCATCAGACCGCCTCCTCCAATGCAAAGGTGATCGACAGGATCGCCCCCAAGACCACCAGATAAACCCCGATATCAAACACCAGCACGGTGGACAGTGGCAGGCCTTTTTCGGTCTCGGTCGCGCCGATAAAGAGCCATTGTCCGGTAAAGAGTGCGTCACCCCAGAGCACGGCCATCAGACCCGCGATCAGCGCGATGCCAAGACCAGCGCCCGCGATGCTGCCGGGATCAAAGCGTAACGCTTTGCGGGCATCTGCCGTGCCACAGGCGATGGCATAGACGACGAAACCCGTGGCGGCGATCAGCCCGCCGATAAACCCGCCACCCGGTGCGTTGTGCCCGCGCAGCAGCATGTACGCGGAAAACACCAAGAGCAGGACAACCTGTAGCCGCGCACCTGCGCGCAGAATGACGGAGTTCATGGCTTATCCTCCTCGGGCTT
>CAYZKE010000222.1:0-6011 GCA_964478505.1 uncultured Loktanella sp. | reverse complement strand
AACTTAACACCGTCGACTCACATGACGTCTTCGTGCGAGCAATTTGAACGAAATAAGTTAACCAGAAGTTAAGCGCTCATCGCCTCGGCAAATCTTTCGAACAGATAGTAGCTGTCCTGCGGACCAGGGCTGGCCTCTGGGTGGTATTGCACGCTGAAAACCGGCCGGTTTGCGATGCGAATACCGCAGTTGCTGCCATCAAACAGCGACACATGCGTTTCCTCGACACCCGCAGGCAGCGTTTGGCTATCAACGGTAAAGCCATGGTTCATCGAGGTAATCTCGACCTTGCCGGTCTCCATGTCTTTGACCGGATGGTTGGCACCATGGTGGCCGTGGTTCATCTTGATGGTCTTTGCACCAACGGCGAGGGCCAGCATCTGGTGCCCGAGGCAGATGCCAAAGACCGGCAGGTTGGCATCAAGCACACCCTTGATCATCGGGACGGCGTAGACACCTGTCGCGGCAGGATCGCCGGGACCGTTCGACAGGAAAACCCCATCAGGGTTCAACGCCAATACGTCTTCGGCGGTGGCCGTCGCGGGCAACACGGTGACATCGCAGCCAGCACTTGCCAGACAGCGCAGGATGTTGCGCTTGGCACCAAAATCAATCGCGACGACCTTATGCTTGGGTGCTGTCTGCGGCTTGTAGCCTTCGGGCCAAGCCCACCGCATCTCATTCCACTGATAGGACTGGGCACAGGTCACTTCCTTGGCGAGGTCCAGCCCTTCCAACCCCGGGAATGCGCGGGCTTTCTTCACCAGCGCAGCAATATCGAACTGTCCGTCCGGGTTATGGGCCAGTGCCACATGCGGCGCGCCTTGCTGGCGGATCGCCCGCGTCAGACGCCGTGTATCGACGCCGCCCATCCCAATCCGGTTACGTTTGGTCAACCATGTGGTCAGCTCTTCGGTCGCACGCCAGTTCGAAGCCTGCGTCGGATCCCATTTGACAACCATACCCGCTGCAACAGGATCAGCGGTTTCATCGTCTTCGGGGTTGACGCCCGTGTTGCCGATGTGCGGGAAGGTAAAGGTCACGACCTGTCCCGCATAGGACGGGTCTGTCATGATTTCCTGATAGCCGGTCATGGCGGTGTTAAAGCAAAGCTCGGCCACGGTTTCGCCGGTGGCGCCAAAGCCCATTCCATAAAAGATCGTACCGTCCGCGAGTGCCAAACAGGCTGTAGGTTTCTGCGCCATAATCGATCTCCCCAGATGTCAAATTGGTGCGGGTGTACGCAGGCCAGCGGCGCGGGTCAAGGCCGGATTGCGCCCTTGCAAACAAGGGTGACGTTGCGCACTGGGCGCTTGTCACGCTGGCGGGTTCACACTATGTTAGCGGTTCGTTTGACGTCAGATGTACGGGACACATTTATGGACATGCGTGACAGGGTCTCAGCGGCCCTTAAAGATGCGATGCGCGCGAAAGAAGCAGATCGCCTATCAACGCTGCGGCTGATTAATGCCGCAATCAAGGATAAAGACATCGCAGCCCGCGGCACAGGCGATGATGAAGGCGGGGTGTCGAACGAAGGCATTCTGGCGATCTTGGGCCGGATGGTGAAGCAACGTCAGGAAAGCGCGCGTGCCTATGAAGAAGGCGGCCGGCTTGAGTTGGCGGAGAAAGAACTGTCAGAGATCAAGATCATCGAGGAATTCCTGCCCAAGCAGCTGAGCGAAGACGAAGCCGCAGCAGCCGTTGACACAGCGATTTCCGAAGTCGGTGCAGAGAGCATCCGCGACATGGGCAAGGTGATGGCCGCACTGAAGGCCAAGTACACAGGGCGGATGGATTTCGGCAAAGCCGGGCCGATGGTCAAAGACCGCCTGGGGTAACCGGCTCACGCCCCGCGCGAAGCGCAACTTGCAACTCGTCAAAAAGCACAAGGCGTTCTTCGGCATCGAGGAACGCGCCAATCTCGACCTCGCGGTCACCGCCGCGCAGCGTGATATAGTTTTCAACCGGCCCGCCTTTGGGGTGCAAGTGGGCTGTCACCCAATAGCGGTTGGCCTCCCATTGCTGCACATCGCCTTTTGGATTGTGCCGTGTCAGGTGGGCGCGTGCCTCATCCACAATGAGTTCTTCCAGCACCTCCCCACGCCGGTAGCTGACGTGAAGCGCGTACCACACGCCTGCGAGCATCATCCCGAAGAACGGCAGTAGCCCCCAAAGCACCGCTTGCCCCAGAAGCGTGAGCAGGGGGAGCGACACGAGCGCGGCGGTGCCGCCGATGAACAAGACAAAGTCTTTGCGCAGCAGCGAGCGATAAGGCCAAAGGCTCAGCTGCCAATGGCGATCTTGGTGGGGCGGTGCGGGGGTCCATTCGTAGGGCATGCGTAGTGTCTTGGGCCAGTTTGGTGTTCAGGTTCATTGTCCTGAATATCATATAGGTCCTTACTTCCTGAATGGGACCTCTTGGGGGGTGTTGGAGAAAACTCTCCAGAACGAATACTTTGATAATTGTGCATGCAACTGATTGAATGGTCGTTTCAATTCGCGCAGGACCTTCTTGTATCCGAATTTCATCCGCGGTTTACCTTCGGCGATAAGCGATATTTCTGCGTTTGCCGGAAGAAAGGCATTCTCTTGGTCCAGAGACTGTTGAATACAAAGCGCTGGTATCAATTGAAGAAAGTCCCAGTTCAAAAAGGTCGCGTGGGTCCGGTTGAACATCTGGACGTCAATCGGTGCCAGTGGTCTTGGCGTCTGGTCCAGGAGGCTCTGGGCAGCACGACGAGAGATGATGTAGCCCGCGGTTCCGCGAAGGTCCCCGCGCGATGTCATCAGCGTGAAATCGCGGAAACCAGTTTCTCGTTGATGGTCGAATATTCCACCGACGCTTGACGTATCAAGCTTCACGCATTCGGCAAACTCTGGAATCCAGTCAGCTTGGCCAAGAAGTGTCGCGGCATCCGACGAGAGTTGAATGTCGTCCTCGAAAACAGCCGCATATGCGTCAGTTTGGTCTACTATCATTTGCCACGCCTTGCGGTGGCTTAGAAAACAGCCAATCTCTGGTCCGGTCAGTGTCCGATGCCAGCGTTCTTCGGATGCAGTCAGGCGCCATTCTTCCAGGTCAGCATTTCGCCCATCGATCGCGCTGATCCGCGTCGCCTTGAGCGACAGGGAACGGAACATTGATTCCATATGTTCGCGTCGTGCAACTGAACGGTCCAGATTGATGAAGTAACATGGTAGAGGCATGGGGCCATTTCTCATATTTCATTTTCAAGAAAATACGGGAAGGTCAAACAAAAGAGGGCCCGCAACGGGGCCCTCTTTCTTGTCTATACCCTCGCTTAGTGCGCGTGCTGCTTGTCCCAGTCAGACTGCTTGGGCAGCGTTTCGAATGTGTGCTCTGGTGGTGGGCTTGGCAGTGTCCACTCCAGTGTATCCGCATACTCGTTCCAAGGGTTGTTCTCGGTCACGCGCTTGCCCTTTGTAAGGGTCCAGACCATCACACCGATGAAGAACAGAAACGATGCGAAAGACAGGAACGCACCCCAGCTAGAGACATAGTTCCAGTAGGCGAACGCCTCGGGATAGTCGATGTAGCGGCGTGGCATGCCCTGACGGCCCAGGAAGTGCTGCGGGAAGAATGTCAGGTTCGCACCGATGAACATCGCCCAGAAGTGCAGCTTGCCTGCCCACTCGGGGTACATGCGGCCCGACATTTTTGGCAGGTAGAAATAGATACCTGCAAAGATCGAGAAGACCGCACCAAGCGACATCACGTAATGGAAGTGCGCAACGACGTAGTAAGTGTCGTGGTACACACGGTCTACACCGGCCTGCGACAGAACGATGCCTGTAACGCCGCCCAATGTGAACAGGAACAAGAACCCCATCGCCCAGAGCATCGGTGTTTTGAACTCAACCGAGCCACCCCACATCGTTGCGATCCAGCTGAAAATCTTCACACCTGTTGGCACTGCGATCACCATCGTGGCCAGCATAAAGTAGGACTGCTGTGTCAGCGACATGCCGACGGTGTACATGTGGTGCGCCCAGACGACGAAGCCCAGCACACCGATTGCGACCATCGCGTAAACCATCGGCAGGTAGCCGAAGATCGGCTTGCGGCTGAAGGTCGCGATGATGTGGCTGATGATACCAAAGCCGGGGATGATGATGATGTAAACCTCGGGGTGACCGAAGAACCACAGAATGTGCTGGTAGAGAACAGGGTCACCTCCGCCCTCGGGCTGGAAGAAGGTCGTGCCGAAGTTCCGGTCTGTCAGCAGCATTGTGATCGCGCCAGCCAGAACGGGCAGGGCGAGAAGGATCAGCCATGCAGTCACGAAGATCGACCATGCAAAGAGCGGCACTTTGTGCAGCGTCATGCCCGGTGCACGCATGTTCAGGAAGGTTGTGATCATGTTGATCGCGCCAAGGATCGAAGACGCACCTGACAGGTGAACCGCAAAGATCGCAAGGTCCATCGACATGCCGGTTTCGGATGTCGACAGCGGGGCATACATAACCCAACCAACGCCGGAACCGGCCTGACCGTTACCACCGGGGGCCAGCATCGACGCGATGCCAAGCGCCGCACCAGCGACGAACATCCAGTAGGACAGGTTGTTCAGGCGGGGGAACGCCATATCCGGTGCACCGATCTGCAACGGCATAAAGTAGTTACCGAAACCACCGAAAAGGGCCGGAATAACCACGAAGAACATCATCAGGACACCGTGATAGGTGATCAGAACGTTCCAGAGGTGGCCGTTTGGCGTACATTCACCTGCGGCTGCCGCGGTAAAGCGTGCACCTTCAAGGCACATGTACTGCACGCCGGGCTCCATAAGCTCCATGCGCATGTAGACGGTGAACGCCACCGAGACAAAGCCCAAGAAACCTGCGGTAAACAGGTACAAGATGCCGATATCTTTGTGGTTTGTGGACATAAACCAGCGCGTAAAGAAACCGCGCTCGTCTTCGTGTGCATCGCCGTGGATGGCTGCGTCTGCCATTTTGGCTCTCCTCGTATTGGCTACTGTCGATGTCGCCGAGTCGTTGCCCGACGCACATTTGCGACGGTTCTAATGGGTTGAAGGTAAAGGAGCAACAAAGGATGCACCCATTTGGCTGGGTTAATTTGGCGCAGGCAGACGAATTGATTGCTCTGTTGCGCTGACAGGCGGAATAATTCCCGCTAGGGTACATCAAATTTCGGAGGTGATATATGGCACAGAAGGCCCCGCCTTTTACGATCGGCATTGAAGAGGAATATCTGCTGGTCAATCAGGATACGTTCGCCCTGACCGCAGCGCCTGACAGCCTGATTGCGGCCTGCAAGAAAGACCTCGAGGGGCAAGTCAGCCCCGAATTCCTGCAATGCCAGATCGAAATCGGGACGGGCGTGTGCCACACGATCGGTGAAGCACGGGATGATCTGGCCCATTTGCGCCGCACCGTGGCGCGCCATGCGGCCGACTATGGTCTGGCTCCGATTGCCGCCTCTTGTCATCCCTTGGCCGACTGGAAAGAGCAACACCACACCGATAAGGAACGCTATCACCAATTGCGCCGCGACCTGGGTGGCGTCGCACGGCGGATGTTGATCTGCGGAATGCATGTGCATGTGGGGATACCTGATCAGGACACGCGGATCGATTTGGTCAACCAGCTCAAATACTTCCTGCCGCATCTTCATGCGCTTTCAACGTCCTCTCCTTACTGGCAAGGCGAGGATACGGGGATGAAATCCTATCGCCTGACGGTTTTTGACAATCTGCCCCGCACTGGTTTGCCGCCCGCGATGCAGGACTGGGCCGAGTTTTCATCGACAGTAGAGACATTGATTGATTTGGGTCTGATCGAGGATGCCTCAAAGATCTGGTGGGACCTGCGCCCATCTTCGAAATTCCCGACAATTGAATCGCGCATCTGCGATGTGGCACCCCGGATGGAAGTGACGCTGACATTGGCGGCCTTGACCCAATGCCTCACACGGATGCTGTGGCGGAAATCACAAGAGGGCGAAGGCTGGCCAGTGGTCCAGA
>CAYZKE010000221.1:2521-6017 GCA_964478505.1 uncultured Loktanella sp. | reverse complement strand
TTCTGGACAGCGAGGGTATAGACTGGTTCACCTTCGACGTAAATATGAGCGTCCTTGAAGGCAGCATTGGCATAATGCCGCGCCGCTTGATGGTGCTGGACCGCGATTTGTTCATGGCCGAGGCGGTGATGCGCGACGGAGAGATCGACCTTGGGCGCGACTGAGCACCTAACCAAAGACGATTTTCTGGGTGGCAAAATCGCGATCTGGCAGCCCAAACGCGGATATCGCGCGGGCGTTGATCCGGTCATTCTGGCCGCCTCGGTTACGGCGAAATCGGGGCAGTCAGTGCTGGAACTGGGGTGCGGCGTTGGAACCGCGTCGCTTTGTCTGGCCGCCCGCATACCTGATCTACGGATAACAGGGGTTGAGGTGCAGCCGAAATATGCAGCACTCGCCCAACGCAATGCTGTAGAAAACGCGCTGCCGCTGACGGTGGTGAGCGCTGACTTGCGCGCGTTGCCAGCGGACCTGCGGAAAGAGCGGTTTGATCATGTCATCATGAACCCGCCCTATTTCGATCGCACTGCAGGCACGGCATCGGACGACACAGGCAAGGATATTGCGTTTGCCGGTGACACGCCGTTGCAGGCTTGGCTGGACGTCGGGGCAAGACGGGTTGGGCCGCGGGGATACCTGACGCTGATCCAACGTATGGAACGGCTGCCAGAGGTTCTCGATGCGCTTGCGGGGCGGCTTGGTGCCATCATCGTGCGGCCCATCGCAGGCCGCATGCACCGCGCGCCAGAGCTTTTCTTGCTACAAGCACGACAAGAAGGAAAAACGCCGTTTCGCATGGCGCCGACGCTGATCATGCATGCCGGTGAGACGCATCAGGGCGATCAGGAAAACTATACCCAAGAAGTCGCGTGCGTTTTGCGGAACGGCGCGGAATTACCCATCTGGAGTTAACGAATTCGCAATATTCGAGCGCCACGGTAGAAAGACGCCCAGTTTCTGCCTTGCAGCGTGACAGACAGGATCGAATGTGCTGCAATCAGAATACCCAAACCTAGAGGAGATCGACTATGAGCTTGAGTTCGCATGTACAGGAACTGAAGAAGAAGCATAAAAACCTCTCGGAGCATGTCGAGGCAATGCAGCGCAGCCCATCTGCCGATGACATTGAAATTGCAAAACTCAAAAAGCAGAAATTGATTCTCAAGGAAGAAATTTCGCGCCTCAGCGCGCACTAGCGATTTCTAACGCCGAAAAGAAAAGGCCACGTCCCGTTGACGTGGCCTTTGTGATTTTCAGGATGTGCCAGAGCCTAGGTCATGTACTGGCCACCATTGGCCGACAGGGTAGAGCCCGTCACAAAACCTGCATCATCAGACACAAGGAAACAAACCGCGCGTGCGATCTCTGAAGCTTCGCCAAGACGACCAACGGGAATCTGCGGCAGGATGACTTCGTTCATCACTTTCTCAGGGATCGTGCTCATCATTTCGGTGTTAATATAACCGGGAGCCACGATATTGACCGTGATACCGGCGCGCGCACCTTCTTGGGCCAATGATTTGGTGAAACCGATATCGCCTGCCTTGGTCGCGGCATAGTTTGCCTGCGCAAACTGGCCTTTCTGACCATTGATCGAAGAGATGGTCACGATGCGGCCGAACTTGCGCTCGCGCATCCCGCCCCAGACATTATGCGTCATATTGAACACGCCGTTCAGGTTGGTGTCGATGCATTCATGCCACTGCTGCGGGGTCATCTTGTGAAAAGGCGCGTCACGGGTGATGCCCGCGTTGTTCACCAGAATCTCGACCGGACCGAGATCTGCTTCGACCTGGGCGACGCCAGCCTGACAGGCCTCGTAATTCGCGACATCCCATTTGTAGGTCTTGATGCCGGTTTCAGCGGTAAAGGCGGCAGCCTTTTCATCGTTGCCCGCGTAAGTCGCAGCAACCTGATAGCCTGCATCTTTCAATGCTTTCGAAATAGCTGCGCCGATACCGCGCGAGCCGCCTGTTACAAGTGCAACACGGGACATTAATTTCTCCTCCCAGAGCTTTTGTTAGGTAATCTTGCTATCGTTGCGCCACCCCGGGCGCAACAATATTTCTCAAAAATTATGGGCGCACAACGCACATTGCAACACCCATGCCGCCGCCGATGCACAGCGTGGCAAGGCCCTTCTTGGCGCCACGGCGTTTCATTTCAAACAGCAGCGTGTTCAGAACGCGGCAGCCAGAGGCGCCGATCGGGTGACCGATTGCAATGGCCCCACCGTTGACATTAACGATTGCCGGATCCCAGCCCATCTCTTTGTTGACGGCGCAGGCCTGAGCAGCGAAAGCCTCGTTCGCTTCTACGAGGTCAAGATCGTCGATGCTCCAACCGGCTTTTGCCAGCGCTTTTTGCGATGCAAAGATCGGACCAACACCCATGATGGACGGGTCAAGCCCGGCTGTAGCGTAAGATGCAATGCGCGCCAGCGGTTCGATGCCGCGCTTTTCGGCCTCATCCGCGGACATCAGCAAAGTTGCCGCCGCACCGTCGTTCAAGCCCGAGGCGTTCGCCGCAGTCACAGACCCGTCCTTGGTAAAGGCAGGGCGCAGTTTTTGCATTGCTTCGATGGTTGCGCCATGGCGGATGTATTCGTCTTTGTCGACGATGATATCGCCCTTGCGGGTTTTCACGGTGAAGGCGGTGATTTCATCGTCAAAGCGCCCTTCCTTCTGGGCCGCTTCCGCCTTGTTCTGCGACGCGACTGCGAATGCGTCCTGCATCTCGCGGGTGATCTGGTATTTCTCGGCCACGTTCTCGGCTGTCTGACCCATGTGATAGTTGTTGAACGCATCCCACAGACCGTCACGGATCATGGTGTCGATATAGGTCATATCGCCCATTTTGTGACCGGCGCGCAGGTTCGCGGCATGTGTGGAAAGTGACATGTTTTCCTGTCCACCAGCGGCGACAATAGACGCATCACCCAGCTGGATATGCTGTGCGCCCAGCGCAACCGCGCGCAGACCGGACCCACACACCTGGTTGATGCCCCAAGCAGCGGATTCTTTCGGCAAGCCCGCGTTGATATGTGCCTGACGCGCAGGGTTCTGCCCTTGAGCGGCTGTCAGGACCTGACCGAGGATCGTTTCGCTGACTTCAGATTTATCGATACCGGCACGCGCGACGACGGCTTCCAGAACGGTGGCCCCCAGATCATGTGCGGGTGTGTTTGCGAATGATCCGCCGAAACTGCCAACGGCGGTGCGTGCTGCGGATGCGATAACGACGTTCGTCATGGATGGTTCCCTTCAGGTTTTGGTCCAGCAAAAAGGTGCCAGTTCCACCCGACAGGTGCAAGCCGAACACCTTAGCCCATTGCCTCTTTGGGTATGCGCAATTGTGTCGAAAAGCAAATCAAAGCATCTTGGGACTTGGTAGTTTTCTGTTAGAGCGCGGGTTTTGGCACGCCAAAGTAATACCCTTGCAAGCAATCCACACCGAGGCCTTCGAGAAATTCAGCCTCTGCAGCCGTTTCCACCCC
>CAYZKE010000221.1:0-2421 GCA_964478505.1 uncultured Loktanella sp. | reverse complement strand
AGCAATCCACACCGAGGCCTTCGAGAAATTCAGCCTCTGCAGCCGTTTCCACCCCATCAGCGACGGCAAACATTTCAAACTGATGCGCGACTGTAATCAGCGCCTCTGCCAAAACCTGATTGTCGGGATCACGGTCAATGCCACGGATAAAACTTTTGTCGATCTTCACCAAATCGAAGAAAAAGGATTTCAGGTGTCGAAACGCAGTAAGGCCCGCACCGAAGCCATCCAAAGCAAAGCCAACACCCTTTGGTTGCATTTCAGCCATGAAGCGGATGACGTTTTCATGCAGCATCATTGCTGAGGTTTCGCTGATCTCAAAGATCAAGCGGTCCCCCAGACTGTTGCGGTCCAGAAGCCCGCGATCCAAGGTGCGCCGCCATTCACCATCGCCAATGGAACGCGCTGAAAGGTTGACCGACAGGCGCAGGTCCGGGTTCTGACGCAGTTTGCGCAGCGCCAGTTCCAGCGACAGACAATCAATCTGGCGGCCCATATCCGTGTCTTCGACCTGCGGCATGAAGTGGGCCGCAGGCAGCACCCGCCCGCTTTCATCCGACAAGCGGATGAGACCTTCATAAAAAGCGATTTGATGCTGCGCGTCGGATGTCACAACAGGCTGGAACGCCAATTGCCCACGCCCCGCTGTCAGCGCATCGCGCACCAGATGGAACACATCCGCATCGCGGCTGGCCATCGCGTATTCGAAAGGATCATCCAGCTCTTGCTTATCAACCTGCGCAAGGCTGAGCGTGGTGTTTTGCATCTGCGCACTCCATACTTACCCTGCGCAAGATGCCCCATCACGGGCTAACAACCGGTTAAGGACACCCGAATGAATGAGCGTTGCGGCTGGGCCGGACCCGAGCAGATTTACATCGATTATCATGACACCGAATGGGGTGTGCCCGAGTATGACAGCCGCGCACTTTGGGAAAAGCTCATCCTGGACGGGTTTCAGGCGGGGCTGTCGTGGATCACGATCCTGAAAAAGCGTGAAAACTTTCGTGCAGCCTTTGCAGGTTTCGACCCCGATGTGATTGCGCAGTGGGGCGAGGCCGATGTTGCGCGTCTGCTGGGTGACGCCGGTATCATCCGCCATCGTGGCAAGATCGAAGCAACCATCGGCAATGCCCGCGCATGGCAAGAGATAGAAGCGCGGCAGGGCTTTGACAGGTTCTTATGGAACTATGTGGACGGGGTGCCGCTGCGCACGACCATTTCGAACCGTGCCGATATGCCGACGCAATCGCCGCTCTCTGCGCAGATCTCAAAGGATTTGAAAAAGGCGGGCTTCCGGTTTTGTGGGCCGACAATCGTCTATGCCTTTATGGAGGCAACAGGGCTGATCAACAATCACCTGACCACCTGTCCGCGCCACGCCCCTTGTGCAGCAATGGCGCGCGATCCGGCCGATGTCTGGCCTACCAGCGTTTAAGGGCGTCCTCGTCGGCGTCTTTGGCATCAACCCACGAGGCGCCCTGCGCAGTCACTTCCTTCTTCCAGAACGGCGCGCGGGATTTCAGGTAATCCATCAGGAAGTCTGCCGCCTCAAAGGCTGCGGCGCGGTGCGCGGACGCGGTGGCAACCATCATGATCGGTTCACCGGGTTTGAGCGGCCCAAAGCGGTGGATCACCAATACATCCGCCAGCGCCCAGCGCGCGACAGCCTCATCCGCGATTTTGCTGATCGCGCGTGTCGTCATGCCGGGGTAGTGTTCGATCAGCATCTCTTGCAGGTCGCCTTGGGTGTCGCGGACAACGCCGGTAAAGCTGACAACCGCACCAATATCGGTGCGCCCCTTTGCAAAAGCGTTCAGCTCTGCGCCTGCGTCAAAGGGTTCTGCCTGCACACGAACTGTCATCAGCCGCCCGTCATCGGAGGGAAAAACGCCACCTCGCGGACACCATCAAGGGGTGCGTCGAAATCCGAGAGTTCCTGATCAAGTGCCACGCGTAAAGCACTGATATCGGCAAAGGCAGCGGCATAGCGCTCTTCGCGCGCGCTGAGTTCCACAATCAGATCTTTCACCGTTGCCGCACCCGTTTCTACCGTTTCTTGCGGCAGACCAATGCGTTCACGCACCCAAGCAAAATAAACAACGTTCATATCTCACCATCTCGCAGAAAAGGCCGCGATTTATTGAAGTAATCCCAGCCGGTAACCAGTGTCAAAACCGCGGCGGCCCAAAGCATTACGATACCGCCCCACCAGCTAATGATCATGCCTTGGTATTTCCACCACAGACCCAACTCATCGGGGCCATTGCCAAAGATCGCGTCCTCGACCATCTCTTGTGTCATCGCGAGCGATTGCATCGCAAAATAATGCTCGAACGCGCCGGTCGCGAAAAGCATGGAAATCGCAACCATCTGGGCGGTTGTTTTCCATTTCGCAAGGTTCGTCACCTTCAACGTACC
>CAYZKE010000220.1:0-6039 GCA_964478505.1 uncultured Loktanella sp. | reverse complement strand
ACGGATCCGAGGGCCTGCTGTCAGACGACGGCAACACCGATGGTGCCAGAGATCGGAGCAGATCCAGATCAAGGGGGAAGACGAGCGCGATGTAAGGAGTCTCGGGCGTCGCTTGGGTGATCCGGGACAAGACCGGCAAGGCATGACTGACGATCAGGGATTGCCGGGCGCTGACGGTCAATATTTTCGCGCCGGTTGCAACGTCCTTCGCGCCTTGCAGGATGAGGCAGAGCAACGGGCGATAGACGGTCGCGTTCTGGCCCGTGGGAGCCGTATGGCGTAACAGGTGTGTCCCGCTGTCCTCATGAAACAGCGCGCCCTGCTGCACCCCCGAGTGATCGAGGATCGATGACACGCGATTCAGCAATGTTTCAGGTGTCATGGCCGCCCCCGTTTCTCTGCCCCTCAGCCATACAACGCAAAGGATCAATAACTTACTGAAATATGCGACTTCTGGAGTATCGTGCAAGAAATCTGGACAAATCAGAAAGATTGCGACGCCTTCCCTGAATATCGTGTCCATAGCGTCATGAAGGGACCGCAAAGATGAAAAACGTTTTGATTACCGGCATCGCAGGTGGCTTTGGCAAGCCCACGGCGCTGGCTCTTCTGGCACAGGGTTATGCCGTCGCCGGAAGTGTCCGCAGCCGAAGCGGAAAAAGTGCCGCGACAGTTGGCGAACTGGAGGCTGCTGGCGCAATGATCGTCGAGATGGACGTCACCGACACGGCCAGCACCGAGCGCGGCGTTACCGATGCGATCTTGCAACTCGGCGGTCTCGACATCTTGTTCAATAACGCCGGGATCGGCTCTTATGGTATACAGGAGCTGATGTCGCCAGAGGATATGAAGCATGTTTTCGACGTGAATGTCATTGGCGTTCAACGGGTCATGCGGGCCGCCTTGCCGCATTTCCGGGCGCAGGGGCGAGGAACCGTGTTCTATACCTCTAGCCTGATCGGGCGGATTGCGACCCCGTTCTACGGCACCTACTCCGCTTCGAAATGGGCGTTGGAAGCGATTGTTGAATGCTACCGCACCGAGCTTTCCGGTTTCAGTATCGAGTCATGCATCATCGAGCCCGGGGCCATGCCGACAGCGTTCTTCGAGGGCTTGGTGACCCCGGCTGATGCGGTGCGCGAGGCAGAATATGGCGATTTCGCCGCCGTGCCTGCGATGTCGAACGCCGGGCTGGCCCAGATGCTCGAGGCGACACCGATGCAGCGGCCAGAGCGGATCGCAGAGACGGTCGTCGCCCTTCTGGACATGCCTTTCGGCGAAAAGCCCTTTCGCACCGTGGTGGACCATGTCGGCGTCGGCCCCGAGATCGCGCGCTACAACGACGTGCTCCACGACGTCACCCGCAACGTCCTGACCAGCTTCGGCATCGAACAGATGCTCGACCTGAATGCATAAGGGGGCAGAAATGAAAACCATACTCATCACGGGGGCCTCGTCCGGCATCGGCGAAGCAACAGCGCGGCACTTTCAGGCGCACGGTTGGAACGTCATCGCCACGATGCGCGACCCCTCCAAGGGCAGCGCGCTTTCCGATCTGGACAATGTCTTCGTGACACGTCTGGATGTGACGGATGCTGCGTCGATCCCCGCAGCAGTTACAGCGGGAATTGACCGTTTCGCTAAGATCGATGTGCTTCTCAATAACGCAGGCTACGGAGCCTACGGCGCACTTGAGGCGTTCAAGATGGACCGGATCCGGCGACAGTTCGACACCAATGTGATCGGGCTTCTGGAGGTGACGAAGGCTGTCCTGTCCCATATGAGGGCGGGCCGGTCGGGCACGATCATCAATATCTCCTCCATTGGCGGCCAGATCACCTTTCCCCTCGGCACGCTTTACCACGGCACCAAGTTCGCGGTCGAAGGCCTGTCAGAGGCGCTGCACTACGAGCTTGAGCCGCTTGGCATTCGGGTGCGCATTGTCGAACCTGGTATGATCAAGACGAACTTCGGCGGCAGTTCTTTCGATTTTGCGATGGACGACAGCCTTTCGGACTATGCGCCGACTGCCGAGGCGATGGGCCGGTTGTTCGGACAACTGGCATCAAATCCCTCTGAGCCCGAAACGGTTGCCGAGGTCATCTGGAACGCTGCCAATGAGACTGGCGACCGCTTGCGCTTCCGTGCCGGAGAGGATGCGCAACGGCTGTTGGACGAGCGCAAGAGCCAAGATGACGCTAGTTTCATTGGCGGCCTCAAGAAGCTGATGAGCGGCTGAATCTATGTCGGCTTTGTTCGCAAAGCGGTCATCCATGCAAGCAGCTGCGAAAGACCGCACTCAAAACAATTTATTGTACTCTTGATTACCCCGGCAACAGCTTTTCGATGATCTCGAGGATCCTTTGCGTTCTGTCGATCTCTTCCTCGAGGACCTTGCGTATGTCGGGATCTGTTTCGGTTTCGAGTTGCGCAGCAAGTTCTTCAAGCTCATGTGTGAAGTCCACCTTCCGCGCTGCCAACTTGTCGCACTCGGCCTTTTCTTCCTTGGTTGAGGGTCCAACCACCTTGGCCGTGCCCTCGCGCATGTCGATGATCACATGATCCGGATGTGGCAGCGGCTCTGGCAGGTTGGTGATGCCGAGCCTTGCGCGCCGTGCAAGCTCCCGCTCCCATTCAATCTTGTACTCAATCGCGGTTTCCAGCCATGTATCGTGCAGCTCCCTGTCTTGTCGCTCGATTGCCGAGAGCAGCTCGGAGAACAGGCGCTGTGAGCGGTGCTGTCCCTTCACAGCATTGACGGCCATTGACCGGATGATCGCCTGGGCCATCGGCACGGTGACATTGCGATCACCGTCACGCACCGTGATATCGCGGTAGGCCTCCTCCATCAGGATGGCTTTCATACGCTCTGCATTCAGCGCGGGCTTCTTGTTCTTCGCGCCCTTTGGCCGGCCGCGCGGGTTGCCCGACTTGCCCTTCGTGAAGCGGTTCTCTTCCGGCGGACGGGCATAGCCGACATCATAGCCAGGACGCGCCTTGAGATTGCCCTTCGGCGCGGATTTATCGCCACTCATTCGGCAGCCTCCAATGCGGCTGCGGGAGCTGACCAGCCACAGACAAGCTGCTCCGCGCTATCTTTGGCATAGGACTCCCAACGCGCCAGAATGACATCGCAGTAAACCACGTCGAGTTCACACAGATAAGCGCGGCGGCCTGTCTTGTGGGCGGCAATCAATGTCGAGCCGGATCCACCAAACAAATCCAGCACAATCTCCCCGCGTCCCGACACATCCTTGATCGCATCGGCAATCATCTGCACCGGTTTGACCGTCGGGTGCAGAGAGAGCTCCTCCATGCGCCCTGCCCGCATGGTGTTCACACCGCGGTAGTTCCAGACATTGGTCCGGTAGCGCCCGTGCTGGCCAAGCTCGAACGTATTGGTATGGGGCGCATCGCCCTTCTTCCATGCAAAGATCAATTCATGCCGGGACCGGTAGAACGTGCCCATACCGCCGTTATCCTTGGCCCAGACGATCATGTTCTTGAGTTCATCAAAAACCGCATGCCCTGCAGCAAGCATTTCGCCGATGTGCCGCCAGTCCATGCAGATGAAGTGGATGGATCCGTCAACGCTGTGGCGTGCAAGATTCTGATACGCATCCGTCAGAAACTGCGTAAACGCATCTTGCGACATCTCGCCGGATGCCATCGCAAACTCACGGTGCTTGATCTTGCCCGCGCCGCCGACATGACCGTCAATCCTCACGTTGTATGGCGGGTCCGTAAACACCATCCGCGCCAGCGCCCCGTTCATCAACTGTTCAACCACGCCCCGCTCAAGGGCATCTCCACAGACCAACCGGTGCGGTCCCAACTGCCACACATCCCCCAAGCTGCAGCGGCGCGCCCTAGCCTCCGGGACGACATCATCATCAGGGTTGCCAGCCTCTTCAGGCGCTATGCCCTCGATCAGCGCGTCAATCTCCGGTAGATCAAACCCGATGACGCCAACGTCAAAACCCAGATCATCTGTTCCAAGCAGGGCCTGTAGCTCTTCTGCCAGCAGTTCGTCATCCCAACCCGCATTCAGTGCCAGCTTGTTGTCGGCCAGAACATAAGCCCGCTTCTGCGCAGGCGTCATATGTTCAAGCCGCACGCAGGGTACCTCTCTCAGCCCAATCAGCTTGGCAGCTTCAACCCGCCCATGGCCAGCAAGGATCGTATTGTCCGTGTCGATCAGCACCGGGTTGGTGAACCCGAAGGTCTCGATGCTGTCAGCGATCTGCCGCAGCTGCTTTTTGGAATGCGTGCGGGCATTCCGCTTCCAGGGGGTAAGGTCCGCAATTGCGATCTGTTCAATTTGGTAAGTCATTTCTTCTGCCATTTTTATTTGCCTCAAAGTAAAGACGATAAATCGCCCTCGCACGTTCGATTTATCATACACTTGCTTCTGCGTCAATCCTGTCGCATACGTATGGTCGACACATCGTACGGAGGGAACGCGATGCAAATAGGAGAACGGCTTTTCAACCTCAGACAAAAAAGCGGCGAGTCCTTGCAGCAGGTGGCAGACGCGACCGGCATGTCCAAAGCCCATGTCTGGGATCTGGAAAAGGGGCGCAGCAAAAACCCCGCCTTTGAACTTGTGCGCAAGCTCGCAGACCACTTCAATGTCAGCATCGATGTGCTCGTCGGTGACGAGCCCGAACCGACGGCGAAGGCGCAACAGGTTGATCGTATCCACCGAGAGCTGGGCAATATGACCGACAGGGATCGACAGATCATCGAGCAGATGATCCGTTCGATGCAAAAATCGACTGATACAGAAAGCTAGATCTCTGGATATCTCTCGCTGCGATCTTGCCGACATCCACGTCCCGGAGCGCCTTGCCCGTCTGATACATCATCAGATCGGGCGCGTGGACGGCGCAGTGCCGGTTGACGATATCGCCCATGCTCTCGATATCTCCGAAGTACGGCGTGAGAGCCTCGACGGACTGGAAGGCGTCTTGCTGACGGACATAGTCCGGAGCCAAGGTAGGATTCTCGTCAACAGCTCTTACGGCGAAAGACGCGTGCGTTTCAGCATTGCCCATGAGATCGGACACTTTGTGATGGAGCGTCATATCCTGTCCGGCGATATGGGATTCAGCTGCACCTCAGGGGACATGCGCGAGCAGAGGATTCAAGCGCGCCATCAAAAGCAGGAGACTGAAGCCAACCAGTTTGCGATCGCACTTCTTGCACCACCCTACAAACTCGCTCCTACTTTGGCGACCGATCCGGATGTCCGTATCGTCATAGCTCTGGCAGCATCGCTCGACCTCAGCCTCGAAGCAACGATGCGCCGCTACATCGCCCTGTCCGACCAACCGCTTTGTGCTGTTTGGACCCACAACGGGGTGATGCGGACGACCGCACGCAACAAGGCCTTCCCTTGGCTGCCCTTGACGAAAGGCCAAACATTGCCCGCGACGTCACGCGCACACAAACACTGCGCTGGCAGCAAACAGGGGATCTCCCAAATGCACGAAGCAAACGCACTCGGCTGGCTGAACAAGCCGGACACCGAACTCTTCGAGCAAACCCGCGTCGGAAACAACGGCCATGCCCTCACCATGCTCTGGGCGACATTGCCGCCCGACCAGGAAGACGGGGACGACCTCCCAGAACTGGGCATGCCGCGGTTTCGTTAGCCACGATACGGTTTGCACAGCATAAGAAAGACCGGAAACGGCTTTCCCTGTTTCCGCTGCAGCAGTTCCCTGTTCTGTGCAAAAATCTTCCCTGTTCGCAAAACAGAATTCCCTGTTATTCAAAGAACAGGGAAATGCCGCCCAACCCATTGTAAAATAAGGCGCTATGTCGCTCAAAGTGCCTGAAACTGGCTCGGAAACGCAAAAAGTTTACAAAATTCCCTGTTAATTCCCTGTAAATCAGGGAATTCATACCCGAGACCAGCTAGCTGCAGACTGCGACCACAGCCAGCGTCTTCCCTCAAACCAGACCGTTCGCGCTTGCTATGCTTTCATGCGGCAAGTTCAAAGGCTTGTGCCGTATGTCATTCAGCGCAGACCG
>CAYZKE010000219.1:0-6042 GCA_964478505.1 uncultured Loktanella sp. | reverse complement strand
GCTTTCACAGCGGTATCGCGCGCGCGGTGCTCCGGATCATACATCCGCGACCAGTAGACAGCCCCTGCCCCTGTCTCGGCAATCAGATCGCGCAACACCGTCAGCGCCTCCCCACGGCGCAAAATCAAACGGCTGCCTTTTTCCTGCAACGCCTTCGCCAGATCACCCACCGACAGCCCCAGCCGCATCTTCGGCGCTGCACCAAGGGCTTCGGTCAGCTCATCATGGATAAACACCGGTATAACCGGATGACCCGCTGCCACAGCAGCCGACAGCGCTTCTTGATCGCCAAGGCGCAGGTCGCGCCGGAACCACATCAGAATGGGGGATTTGCTCATCAGACCTCCGCGCAGGACGGCTTGCCTGCTTTATAGCACCTGATCTAGCGCCCCCATCAGCGCGTCAACCTCGTCTTTGGTGGTGTAATGCACGAAACTGACGCGCAACACGCCTTTCGCAGGGTCCACACCGACTGCGGACAACGGACGCTGCGCGTAGAAATCGCCGCCACCGGCCATAATTCCATGCGGCGCTAGTTTTGCTGCTGTCTCTTCAGCATCCGCTTCCAGTGACAGCGCAACGGTGGGTGCGCGGCGCAGAGCGTCCGCAGGACCGATAAGCCGTACCGAGTTTTTCGCCGAGACGTAATCCAGCAAGGGCTGCAACAGGGCCACCTCTTGCGCGCGCATCAGATCGTGGGATTTGCGCGCAGCCGCTGCCCCTGTGCCGCCACCATGATGCACGGACAAGGCCTCGAAATAATCGGCCATCCCCGCACTGGCCGCGACCTGCGCATGGTCAGGACCCGCAGGTGTGATTCGCTTATAAAGGCTGTCGCCGTTGAAATGGTGCCCCTGATTGGGCAGCGCCATGCCCCAGTCCTCACGGATCACCATGATGCCTTGATGGGGGCCGTAGGTCTTGTAGGCACTGAACAGATAGACATCACACCCCAGCGCACCAACATCGGCAAAACCATGCGGCGCATAGGATACGCCGTCCACACAGGTTCGCGCGCCTGCAGATTTCGCCAAGGCGCAGATGTCAGCCACATCATTGATCGCACCCACCACGTTCGAGCAATGCGGGAACACCACAAGCGCCACATTCTGCTCCAAGAGCTTGGCAAGGTCCTCCGGGTGCAACTCGCCCGTGTCGGGATCAATCTGCCACTCAAGGATATTGACGCCATCCTCAGCCAACCGCCGCCACGGGCCGCTATTGGCCTCGTGATCCTGATTGGTCACGATAATGCTCTGGCCCGGCTTGATCCATTTGCGCACCGCTTGTGCCAGCACATAGGTATTCTGCGTGGTCGATGGCCCAAAGGACACTTCATGCGTGGCAACCCCCAGCATTTCCGCCAAGCGCATGCGCGCCTCGTCCATCTCCGCGCCACCCAGGCGCGACGCCGCATAGGGCGCATAGGGCTGCACTTTACGTTCGGTGTAGAAACGGTTCAAACGGTCGATGACCTGACGGCAGGTATAAGACCCGCCAGCGTTTTCAAAAAAGGCCTGCCCCTGCAATGAAGGCTGGTCAAAGGCGGGAAATTGGGCGCGCACCCATGCGATATCTAGTGTCATGCGCATATGGATACGAAAAAGGCCCCGATGCGCAAGCACCGGGGCCCATCATTTTCGCATTTGGCCGCGTTAGGCCTTCAGTTCACTTTGCAAGCCACGGAAGATGGCAAAACACATCAAAAGAAGGACAATTGTAAACGGCAGTCCCGTTGAAATGACCATCGCCTGCAGCGACCCAAGGCCACCCCCGATCAACAGCGCAATCGCCACCAGCCCCTCAAAGGTACACCAGAACACACGCTGCGGCACAGGCGCGTCGATCTTGCCACCAGCTGTGATCGTGTCGATCACAAGACTGCCGCTGTCAGAGGATGTCACAAAGAACACGATGACCAAGACAATCCCAAGGGTCGAGGTAATCGACGCCAGCGGCAGGCTGTCCAACATCGCAAAGAGCGACAGTTCCGGACTATAGCTGTCAATCACATTGGCCTTGACCGCGCTCGCATCCACATTGGCGATCATATCGTTGATCGCGGTGCCACCAAAGACTGTCATCCAGAAGATGCACACCAGTGACGGGATGATCAAAACGCAGGTCAGGAATTCACGCACGGTGCGTCCGCGTGACACACGCGCGATGAACATGCCGACAAATGGTGACCAGCTGATCCACCACGCCCAGTAGAATGCTGTCCAGCCTTCACGATATCCATCATCAGACCGCCCGATCGGGTTGGAGAGCGGCAGGATTTCCTGACCGTAGGCCATAAGCGTCGCGAAGAAGTCGGTAAAGATACCCACCGCACCGGCGGTGAACAGCACAAAGAGCAACAGCCCGATGGCCAGCACCATATTGATCTCGGACAGGACTTTCACCCCGCCGTCAAGACCGCGGATCACCGAAATCAGCGCCAGAAGCGTGATCAAAACGATCAGCACAACCTGCGCCGTGACGCTGCTGGGTATACCATAAACGAACTCAAGACCGGCATTCGCCTGCTGCGCACCCAAGCCAAGCGATGTCGCAAGACCAAAGAGCGTGGCAAAAACGGCAACGATGTCGATCACATGGCCCCACCAGCCCCAGACACGCTCGCCAAGGATCGGGTAGAAGGCCGAGCGGATCGAGAGCGGCAGGCCCTTGTTGTAGGTGAAGAGCGCCAGTGCGAGGGCAACAACCGCGTAAATCGCCCAAGGATGCAGCGCCCAGTGATAGGATGTCGCAGCCAGCGCCATCCGCTTGGCCTCGTCCACATTGGCGGCAATCAGGGTGCCATCCTCTGCAAAAGGACGTACCGCGCCCAAAGGTTCGTCGCCCCAGGGCGTGCCAAAGTAATAAGCAGGCTCAAGCACGCCAAAGAACATCAGGCCAATGCCCATGCCGGCCGCAAAAAGCATCGCAAACCAACCCAGATAGCCGTAGTC
This sequence comes from uncultured Loktanella sp., assembly GCA_964478505.1. Classification (GTDB taxonomy): domain Bacteria; phylum Pseudomonadota; class Alphaproteobacteria; order Rhodobacterales; family Rhodobacteraceae; genus Yoonia. Next base: position 3,088 of record CAYZKE010000219.1, on the reverse strand, counting down.
GGGCGTCGCATCTGCACCGCCCAGACGGACCGATCCGTAAGGCGACACGATGAGCAGCAGACAGAAGATCACAAAGATATTCGCCGCCGTTAGGAAGAACCCGTCAAACGTCGAAGTCAAAGCAGGCCGCAGCCAGCCAAAGAACTCTGCGGCCTGGTTCGGGGCAATCAGCGCGTAAAGCACAAAGATCACCACCGAGAGCCCCGAAATCAGAAAGACGGGGTTATGAATATCAAGCCCGAATGGCCCGATCTGCGTTTCAATATTGTCCTGACCGATCGTGTAATCGGTCTCAATCATATCCGAGGCGCCTTCCGGTAACGGAATGCCCATATCGGTTTCGTCTTGCGTGGCCATAACTTGGCTTCCTTTTTATTGTTCCGTCTGATTGTTGCGGGCGCCGACCTAGGCAGGCGCGCGGACAAGGCAAACCGATGCCTTGGTGCGGCGGGCCAGATTGCCGCCGTTCGAAGCCCAGATGCGGTCGCCGATGTGCGGCACATGTGTTGCCATCACAACCAGATCGGCATCCATTTCATCCACAGCCTTCACCAGATCATCGTCCAGCGTGGCGGTCGGGTCATGGGACAGGATCATGTGGGTCGTGACATCCTGGCCATGCACCTGCGCCTCTTTGAGCGCAAAAGCTGCGAGCTTCTCTTTGTATTCCTCGGGGGAATGCGCAACCGACGACGGCGTCGGCGTTGTCGCCCCCAGATAGCACACGGTTGCCCCATAAAGTTTCGCCAGATCAGCCGCCATCGTGATTGCGCCTTCCATCCGGTCCGCATGTGCCAAATCAATCGGCACAACGATTTTCCTATACATCGTCCCCTCCTTTTCCGGGCGTTGACACACGCACCATCACGCAGGCAAACGGCCCGAATATTCATCTTCAAAGACAGGGTTTTGGCCCCCGTTCTTACACCATGCCTAACAAACAGGCTCACTGTGAAACAACCACATGGGCCGGATTTCACCCCAATTGGGCTGCCCTCATTTGTAAAAACACGCCTTAAATCCCTGCCATGAAACACAAAAAAGCCGCCGAAGTTTTTTTCGGCGGCCTTGCAGATTTGAGGATTTTCAGGGCGGGATCAGGCGTTCACATTAACCACAACACGGCCTTTGACCTGACCTTGCAGAATGCCAGCACCAAGTGCAGGCAGGTCTGACAGCGTCGCAGGCTGGATCATCGCCTCAAGCTTATCCATCGGCAAATCCTTGGCAATGCGCGCCCAGGCGCGGACGCGATTCTCATAGGGTTGCATCACGCTGTCGATCCCCAAAAGGTTCACACCGCGCAACAGGAACGGGATGACCGATGCAGGCAATCCGGCCCCGCCCGCCAGACCCACAGCAGAGACAGAGGCACCATATTTCATCTGCCCCAAGACACGCGCCAGCATCTCGCCACCCACCGCGTCAACACAACCGCCCCATGTCTCGGCCTCCAGTGGCCGACGGGTGATTGCATTGATCTCTTCGCGGGGCACGATCTGTGTCGCACCAAGGGATTTGAGGTAATCGGCCGTCTCGGGCCGTCCTGTCACCGCCGCCACCTCATGGCCCAGCTTGGCCAGGATCGCTGTTGCAACGGACCCAACACCACCTGCCGCACCTGTGACGAGGACCGGACCATCCTTGATCCCGTGATCCTCAAGCGCCATCACCGCCAGCATCGCCGTAAAGCCCGCTGTGCCCACCGCCATCGCCTGACGTGTATCAAGACCTTCTGGCAGTGGGACCAGCCAATCGGCTTTCACCCGCGCCTTTTGGGAATACCCGCCCCAATAAGCCTCGCCCACGCGCCATCCGGTCAGCACAACCTTGTCACCGGGCTGATAGCGCGGATCATCCGACGCCTCGACAGTGCCCGCCATATCAATGCCCGGCACATGGGGATAATTCCGTACCAGACCACCGCCCGGCCCGATGCAAAGCCCATCCTTGTAGTTCACGGTCGAATATTCCACTGCAACCGTCACATCACCTTCGGGCAACTGCTCCAGCGACAGCTCTTGCACAGACGCGCTGGTTTTTCCTTCTGCATCTTTCTCGACCATCAAAGCTTTAAACATCGTTATTCCTCTCTTTTCAGGGGCTGAGGCCCCCACTTTCCATGTCTCTTCAAACTTCCGCCGGAGGCTCTGGCACGGCAACCGGGCCTAGATCCAGAATTTCTCGTGCACGGTGGCCACGCGCGGGCCATCCTGTGTCTGCACTTCTAGCTGCGTGCCTTCGTCCCAATGGGTCATCCGCACCATGCCAATGGCAACATTGGTGCCGTAATCAGGCGATGCCGCAGCCGATGTGATCTGGCCAACCTTCTTGCCCTTGGCGATCAGTGGCCAGACCTGATTGCACACCGGAATATTACCCTCAATCGCGATCGCGCGGATCTGCTGCGTCGGTCCCTCTTTGGCCACCCGCAAGAGCGCATCGCGTCCCACACAGCCAATCGCAGTCTGGGTCGAACAGAACCGGCCAAGCCCGCATTCATGCGGCGTGTTCTCGCGGGTCATATCATTCCCGTAGGACAAAAGCCCGCCCTCGATACGCTCGATCAGGTTAGGACAACCTGCGTAGACATCCAGATCCTTGCCTGCCTCCATCAACGCGTTCCACAGAGGCATCCCGTTCGTTGTGCCGTCAACGTAAATCTCGAACCCGCCCTGTTTGGAATAACCCGACCGCGCCACCGCCATGCTGACCCCGTTAAAATCAAACCAGCCAAAGCGGAAAAACTTGATCGCGCGCACCGCATCCCCAAAGACCCGCGCCATCAGATCATCGGCCAGCGGGCCCTGCACCGCCAGAGGCGAAATATCCGGCTCATCCACCAAAACATCCAGGCGATAGCCATAGGCCAGGGCCTTGACCCAAAACAGCAGATCACTGTCGGCAATCGAAATCCACCAGCGGTCCTCGGTCAGTTTCAGTGCCACCGGATCATTGAGCATCCCGCCGGTTTCATCCACGATCGGCACATAGAAACACTGCCCCGGCAACATGCCACGCAAATCGCGTGGCGTCAGCATCTGCATCAGGCGTGCGGCATCCGGGCCGCGCAATTCCACCTGCCGCT
>CAYZKE010000218.1:0-6126 GCA_964478505.1 uncultured Loktanella sp. | reverse complement strand
GACCAACAAATACGCCGAAGGCTACCCCGGCCGGCGCTATTACGGCGGCTGCGAGCACGTGGATGTGGCCGAGAACCTTGCGATCGACCGCGCTTGCGAACTCTTCGGATGCAGCTTTGCCAATGTGCAGCCCAATTCCGGGTCTCAGGCCAACCAGGGTGTGTTTCAGGCGCTGATCAAACCGGGCGACACCATCCTTGGGATGTCGCTTGATGCAGGTGGTCACCTGACACATGGTGCCAAACCGAACCAGTCAGGCAAAATTTATAACGCCATCCAGTACGGCGTGCGTCAGCAGGACAGCCTGCTGGATTATGATCAGGTGCAGGAACTGGCAACCGAACATCAGCCCAAGCTGATCATCGCCGGTGGCTCGGCCATTCCGCGCATCATCGACTTTGCGAAAATGCGCGAAATCGCGGACAGCGTCGGCGCCTACCTTCTGGTGGATATGGCGCATTTCGCAGGTCTTGTGGCCGCGGGCCTCTACCCCTCACCTTTCCCGCACGCACATGTCGCGACAACGACAACGCACAAGACACTGCGCGGCCCCCGTGGCGGCATGATCCTGACCAATGACGAGGCGCTGGCGAAAAAGTTCAACTCGGCCATCTTCCCGGGCATTCAGGGCGGTCCCCTGATGCATGTGATCGCAGGCAAGGCTGTCGCCTTTGGCGAGGCGCTGCGCCCTGAATTCAAGACCTATCAGGAACAGGTTGTCAAAAACGCGCAGGCGCTGGCCGACCAGTTGATGAAAGGTGGCCTTGATATCGTCACCGGCGGCACCGACACGCACCTGATGCTTGTTGATCTGCGCCCCAAAGGCGTCAAAGGCAACGCGACCGAGAAGGCGTTGGAGCGCGCCCATATCACCTGCAATAAAAACGGCATCCCCTTTGATCCGGAAAGCCCGATGGTCACATCCGGCATCCGTCTGGGGTCACCCGCCGGTACGACACGCGGCTTTGGCGAGCCGGAATTCCGCCAGATCGCGGACTGGATCGTGGAAGTGACCGAAGGTCTTGCCGCCAATGGTGAGGACGGTAACGGCGACGTTGAGGCTAAGGTGCGCGCGGAAGTCGAAGCGCTCTGTGACCGCTTTCCGATTTATCCGAACCTGTAAAAGATCAAGCAGCCCGGCGGCAACGCCGGGCAGCACCCCTGCTGCCTAGATAAAGCCGCGCACCCACATCACGCCGAGCAGCAACACCCCCGTCACCAGCAAAGCAAACATAATTGACGCCAGCATATTGAGCGCGGCGTTGCGCCTTTGCGCGCCGATATCAACTGTGTCGAGATGCGCCAGCACGTTGCGGTGCGCCTTTTTGGCCTTGGCCATATCGACCATGCGCGCAAGCTTGGGGTTATCGGTCAATGCCACAGCCTGCGCCAGATAGGTGGCATCACTGCGGACGTGGCGAGGCAGCTGACGCCCTGCCCTGCAGATCTGCGCCTCTAACGTACGACCACGGACGCGCAGCTTGTCTTGCAACGCGGCACGCACCTCATCCACCATTTGACGCATCGTTTCTGCCATGGGGCCACCGTTAGTGCGTGTCGGAAATTTGCTCAATCCCTCTGGCACCCGATGGCGCAGACAGGTAGCAGTAGATGCATGTTGAACACGGTGACATATGACGGGCCTGCGGGCACACCTTTACTGATCGCGCATGGGCTGTTCGGGTCGGCGCGGAACTGGGGGGTGATTGCCAAGCGGTTGTCGGCCACGCGGCCAGTGATCACCGTTGATATGCGCAATCACGCGGGTAGCGCATGGTATGACAGTCACAGCTATCGCGATATGGCGGCGGATCTGGCCGAGGTTATCACGCAACCCACTGATGTCATTGGGCATTCCATGGGCGGGAAGGCGGCGATGGTGCTGGCGCTGACGCAGCCTGCGTTGGTGAACCGCCTCGTTGTCGCCGATATCGCGCCCGTTGCCTATACCCACAGCCAAATGGGGCCGATTGCGGCGATGCGCGGGGTTGATCTGGCAAGCATCGAAAGCCGCGGGGACGCCAAGGCGCAACTGACCGGGCTGGAACCGGGTGTTGCGGATTTTCTGCTGCAAAGCCTTGATATGAAAGAGAAACGCTGGCGGCTTAATCTGGATGTGCTGGCCGCCGAGATGGACAAGATCATCGGATTTCCGGAAATCTCAGGGCAATTCGACGGACCGACGCTGTTCCTGTCGGGCGCCAATTCGCCCTATGTTCAGCGTGAGGCACGGCCGCAGATCAAGGCGCTTTTCCCGAGCGCGATCTTTGCCAAAATTCCCGGCGCGGGGCACTGGCTGCACGCGGAAAAACCGCGCGAGTTCACGGCGGCGGTCAGCGCATTTCTGGCGTAAACATCCTGTACACAACCTGTACACAACCTGTACATACGCGATGCACTCTCTTGCCACGGCGGGGGGCGGTGCTAGGATTGCGCAAACATCACTCTCGAAGGAGCCTTCCATGACCCGTATCGCCCTGATCATCGCCATCCTTGGTCTTGCCGCTTGTGAAACCGTGCAAGGGGTTGGGCGTGATATCACCAACGCGGGCGCGGCCATCGACCGCTCGCTCTAGGGCGGGGCAAGGGCAGCCCGCCTGCCCACTTGACAGAATTTCTGCACCGCAGCGATACTTCCGGTATTTTCATCAGGAGTATTGCCATGCCGACCCCGTTTGACATCTGGTCCCCGATTTTCCGCGCGCCCTTTTCCGGTGACGTGACGCAAGAGATCACGCCGCGCTTTCTGTCCCCCGACATCAAAGGCAGCCCCGCGATCGAGGAAAAGGTCGTGCGCGAGGTCGCGAGCTATGGCAAGCAACTGGGCAAAGTGCTGGAGGCCCTGCAGGCGCTCTCGGCTGCGACAGACACGCCCCTGCCCGAGATCGACGCGCTGGTGGCAGAGGTCGAGACGGTAAAGGCCGACGCGAAAGAGGCACTGCGGGCCGAGGCCGCAGCGGCGCTCGCGCGGTTGAAGGCGGTGGATGAGGATGCGTGGCGGGAGGTGCGGGGTGGGTGAAACCCACGCGTGAGGGGTTGTTTGTCGGGCGCGTGGGTTTCACCAACCTACGGTTTCTTAGAAAACAGCGTGCCGTTCTGCAAAATCAATGTACAACTTGAGGCGTAGTCGAGCGTACAGAATACTGGATTGGCTGATGAGAAAGAAATATGTCGAAATTCAAAGCGTCAGCCAATTCATAGATCTTATTATGAATGATAAGACAGACGGTGCACTGATGTGTTACCGGGGACAGTCTTATTATCGCTGGAAACCAATACCCGGAGTATACCGAGATGACTACGTCAGTCATGCGGAAGAGGCATCTGTTAGAGAGCTACTTACCGACTCACCAACAAACTTTGAAAACGATCAAACCATGTTCGAAAAATTGGTGCGAGCTCAGCATTATCAACTACCAACCCGCCTTCTCGACGTATCCTTAAACCCTTTGGTAGCCCTTTATTTTGCCTGCTCAGACTCGCAAGAGCAGGATGGCAAAGTCTTCGGCTTTTCAGTAATCAAGCTAGATAGAATACTTCAATTTGATAGCGATCGAATGAGCCTCATATCAAACCTTGCTAGACTTGACTTCGAAGAGCGTGAGCGGATAGGTCGCTACCTCCAATCGCCTGAAAGAGATAAAAGAGGTGGCATACAAACGAAGAAATTTAAGAAATGGTTCAACGCACAGCCCGAAGTAAAACGTCTGGTTCAATTTGTTCGAGTAGAGAAGCCTTACTTCCTGAACGACGTCCGTCCCTCCGATCTGACCAGATATTTCTTTGTTTGGCCAAAGAGGAGCCACCCAAGACTCATCGCACAGTCAGGAGCATTCTTGGCAGCGGGTTTGTTGCGTTTTAAAGCGTTAGAAAAATCTACATCTATTGATGTAACGCAATATTCAATTCCAAAAGACAACAAGCAAAACCTCATCGCGGAACTTGATATACTCAATATTAACGGTCGAACACTTTTCCCTGAAATTGACAATGTATCAAAGTATATAAGGAGAAAGCACCAGTTCAACATGTAGCGGTTAAGCAAAATGCAGTGTCAACGTTGTACTATGCTAAACATCGGTGGCTGAACAAAACTAGTACGGGACTCCGCACAAGGCCCAACCAAACCGAATAAGCCTTTTTTGCTAGCTTCCGTGGCATTACCCGCTCACGCATCCACCTACAAAACCGTCCCATGCCCAACCAGCAACCGATTGCGGCCGCATTTCATTGCGCAATCCCTTCCCCGAACGCGCTCCAAAAATGGCCAGCTTAGCTGTCCATCTTCAGCGCCGAAATAAACGCTTCCTGCGGGATATCCACTTTCCCGAACTGCCGCATCTTTTTCTTACCCGCCTTCTGCTTGTCCAGCAGCTTGCGTTTGCGCGTCGCGTCGCCGCCATAGCATTTGGCGGTCACGTCCTTGCGCAGTGCGGATAGCGTCTCGCGCGCGATGACTTTGCCGCCGATGGCCGCCTGGATCGGGATTTTGAACATGTGGCGGGGGATCAGGTCTTTGAGCTTTTCCACCATCGCGCGGCCCCGCATCTCGGCGCGGTCGCGGTGCACCATCATGGAGAGCGCATCGACAGGTTCGTCGTTCACCAGCACCGACATTTTCACCAGATTGTCCTGCTGGTAGCCTGTCATCTGATAGTCGAATGACGCATAGCCCTTGGTCACGGATTTCAGGCGGTCATAGAAATCAAACACCACCTCGTTCAGCGGCAGATCGTACACCACCATCGCGCGGGACCCTGCATAGGTCAGGTCCAACTGCACGCCGCGGCGGTCTTGGCAGAGTTTCAGCACATCACCCAGATAGTCATCAGGCACGAGGATCGTCGCCTTGATCCGCGGTTCCTCGATATGGTCCACATGGGTCAGGTCGGGCATGTCGGCGGGGTTGTGCAGTTCGATCATCTCGCCGTCGCGCATATAGACGTGGTAGACCACGGAAGGGGCGGTCGTGATCAGCTCGATGTCATATTCCCGCTCGATCCGGTCGCGGATCACTTCGAGGTGCAGCAGCCCGAGGAAGCCGCAGCGGAAGCCGAAGCCGAGGGCGGCGGATGTTTCCATCTCGTGGCTGAAGGACGCGTCGTTGAGGGCGAGCTTGTCGATGGCGTCGCGCAGGTCCTCGAATTCGGAGCTGTCCACGGGAAAGAGCCCGCAGAAGACCACCGGTTGCGCGGGTTTAAAGCCGGGGAGTGCTTTTTCGACGCCTTTTTTCTCGGATGTGATGGTGTCGCCGACGCGGGTGTCGCGCACCTGTTTGATTGACCCTGTGATAAAGCCGATTTCGCCCGGGCCCAGTTCGGCCACGTCCTGCATCTGGGGCCGGAAGACGCCGATCTTGTCGATGCCGTGGACAGCCCCGTTGGACATGAATTTCACGCGGTCGTTCTTTTTCATCACGCCGTCGATGATACGCACCAGAACGATGACGCCGAGGTAGCTGTCGTACCAGCTATCGACCAGCATCGCCTTGAGCGGCGCGTCGCGGTCGCCTGTGGGGGCGGGCAGCAGGTTCACGATGGCTTCGAGTGTTTCGTGGATGCCGATGCCGGTTTTCGCGCTGACACGGATCGCGCCAGAGGCGTCGATGCCGATCACGTCTTCGATCTGCTCGGCAACACGGTCACACTCTGACGCGGGCAGGTCGATCTTGTTCAGGACCGGCACGATTTCGTGGTCGGCGTCGATGGCCTGATACACGTTGGCCAGCGTCTGTGCCTCGACCCCTTGGGTGCTGTCGACCACCAGAAGCGAGCCTTCGACCGCGCGCATCGAGCGGGAAACCTCATAGGCGAAGTCCACGTGACCGGGGGTGTCGATCAGGTTGAGGACGTATTTCTTGCCGTTGTCGGCGACATAGTCGATCCGCACCGTGTTGGCTTTGATCGTGATACCGCGCTCGCGCTCGATATCCATGCTATCAAGAAGCTGCGCCTTCATATCCCGTTCCGCCACCGTATTGGTGGATTGGATCAGGCGGTCTGCGAGGGTCGATTTCCCGTGGTCGATATGGGCAACGATCGAGAAATTACGGATGTGCGAAAGGTCTGTCATAACTGGGATATGGTGGGGTTTTTGCGCCTCGTCAATGCGGATAGTGACGCAGGA
>CAYZKE010000217.1:0-6141 GCA_964478505.1 uncultured Loktanella sp. | reverse complement strand
ATGCGACGTCAAAACGTGGTTCAGGCGATCGCCACATCTTCGTCCTCCTCGGTCGCACCATCCGACCAGTTGAATGATTTGTCGCACAGTGCAACAAACCGCAGCACGGTTTCACCGATGCGGATCACGTCACCCGTTTTCAGTGTCTCGTTGCTGATCAAAGGCTTATTGTTTAGGCGCACAATATTCGATTTGCCGCCGTGGCCGAGCAAGAATTCCTTGGTGTCGGGGTCAAAGACAATCGCGGCGTGGTTCGAACGCGAGATTGAGTTATCGCCAAAATCAAGCTGGATCGCCTGATCTTCGCCACGGCCAATCTGTGACATGCCCGCCATCAGGGAAAAGCTTTCGCCACGGCCAGGGCCTTCGGCGACCACAATCCAACCCACAGGAAAACGCACACTCTTGGTTGGCGCGGCCTTTTGCGCATCGTTGAACAGATCAACAACATCACCATCGGATTTTTCAAAGCCGATCAGACGTGTTTTCGTCCGGCGCGACCTTGCGGGTGACCGTGCTGCCGCTGCAGAAGCAACCGCTTGCTCTGCAACAGGTGCAGCAACGGGTCGTGCGGGTGCGATCGGCGCTGTGGGGTCCGGAAGGGCGGTCGATGTTCCGTCATCTTCGAGATCCCAGATATTCACGGCCGCAGGCGCTGTTGGCGCTGCAGGGGCTTGAACTGATTTAACAACCCGCGCATCGGTTGTGGCATCTGCCACAGGAGGCGTCGCAAGAGAAGGTTTGCCCAGAGGCGCGGCCTCATCCACCATTGATCCAATCGTTTCGCGATAGGATTGTTCCAACGATTCTACAGAGCTCGCGCGCCGTGGATTTGTTTCGCTACGCTTCTTTCCAAGTAGATCACGAATGAATTTCATCTTGCTACCCTCCAATTTACTGATGTCTTGCGGTCCTTACGGACCATAAAGACATGTTTTACTCCGCCGCGTCCGATACAGTATGCGACGCTACCCAAAGGCCACCATCGCGCTGCACAGCGAAACTGAATTGTTCCGTTCCGTTCGCGAGTTCTCGCTCAAAAATGTTCATAATCGAGTCGCGTTGATCAATCGTTTCACCGGTCGAAATGTAAGATGTGATCACATCGCCCACTTGCAAACCGCCGGATTCGACGCCATCAATTTCAACAACCGTTGTCGTCCAGCCAGTCCCGGAGAACGCAGTCTGGAACGCGGTTCCATCGGCCAGCGAGACATTCTGCACGACCGGAACAACCCAGTTATACTGCACGAAATCACCAGTTGATGGCTTGATCGTGTTGAATGAGACCGGAATGGTAGGTGCGACGTCGCTGTCACCGAGTTGCTGGCGCAGTGCTTCTGGAATGTCTGAGATGGCATCAATGCCAATGCCATTCACAGCAACGATCACAAGTCCGGGTTCTACCCAGACAGGAGAGATCAGGCCGGCCTCGGCCACAATGTTCGACTGTTCGCCAGCGGCGGTGAAAGGCAACTCGACAGTCCATGACCCACTCACAGTAGCAGGCGCCAGTTCGTTTCCAGGTGTAACGGCAGAAATCTCGACAGTTGGACCGGCTCCGACACTTTCGACGTTTTCAGGTGTCGACGGCAGGGCAACTGGCGCAATCTCGGATGCTTCCACCGGACGGTTTGCCGTTGCCAAAACGTCACCGGATACAGGCTGATCAGCTGCTGGCTGTGGCGTCGCGACAGGCTCTGGCAGCGGTTCTGGCGCAGGCAATGCCGCGATTTCAACGCTTTCAGGGCGTGCAGCAGGACGTACTGTTGGTGTCGGAGTAACGGCTGCGACAGGGGGTTCGATAACAGCGGGCGGGACGATCGCCGTCTCTTCTGGCGCTGGCTCTTGTGTGATGGCAGGGGTTTGCTCTGCCGCTATGGACGCTGCCAATTGTTCTTCAACGGTGGGTGCGGGTTCCTCGGCGCGTGGCACAAGGAAAGCGGGCACTTCGGTTACGACAGGATCTGCGGCCGCTTCAGGGGCGGGCGCTGGCGCTGGTGTAAAGACAGGCTCGGCAGGCGCTTCGGCAACAACAGGTGCTTCAACAGCGACAGGTGCCGCGGTTGCAACAGGTTCCTGTGCCGCAACAGCCACGTCTTCGCCACCGGTCATTGTCATAACGCCGACGCCGACTAATAGGGCGACTGCTGCAGCAGAACCCAGCAAAATTGGCATGTTCGATTTCTTGGCTGCAGCAGCGGCTGCCGGGGCTTTCGTCGCGGCCTTTTGTGGCTCGACCGCAGCTGTTGCGCCAACTTTCAGTGGCGTGACGTTGCTTTGCCCGCCTTCCATGATCTCAATCCACTCTTTTGCAGACTGGACACGGTCTTTTGGAAGGACAGCAAGAGCTTTGTCGATGGCAGTGAGGAAAGAAGGCTCATATTCGTCGAAACGGCCCACAAGCGGCTCATATGGGTCTGGTTCGCCGGATGCGATTGCAGCCAAGCGGGCCTGTGAATTTGGTGGTACATCACCGTTGATCAGGTGGTAGAAAGAGGCGCCCAGAGCATAGAGGTCACTGCTGGGGCTTTGCTCGGACCCTGCGATGTAGAACTCTTGTGGTGAGTAGCCATCTTTCACAACACGCAGCGCCGAGAGGACACGGCTTTGTTTCGTTGCTTCCTCGCGGGCCGCGCCAAAGTCGATCAAGACAGGGTGGAAATCCTTGTTGATCAGGATGTTGTCTGGCGAAATGTCGCGGTGAAGAATACCTTGATCATGGATGAACCCAACCGCGCCTAGCACTTCTTTCAGAATCGACTTGATCTGCGTCGCGTTCAGGCCGTGGTTGGGGTCTTCGATGGTATCAAGAAGATCGCGACCTGTCACAAAGTCCAAAGCCATATAGGCGGTCTCGTTATCTTCGAAAACCTGATGCACACCGACGATATTCGGGTGGTTCAGCTTCGCGAGGCTGCGGGCCTCTTGAACAAACAGGCGCACAATTGACTTCAGCTCGTTCTGGTGGGCACGCGAACGGGCCTGCACTACATAGCGGCTGCGACGGCAGAAGGCACCGGGGAAGCACTCTTTAATAACGACTTTACGATCAAGGCTATCCTTGGCCAAATACGTGATACCGAAACCACCTGCGTTCAGAAAGCTTTCGATTGTGTACTGGCCGTGCATAAGCTTTGTGCCCGGCTTAAGCTCATCAACGAAGCTATCCTTTTCAGTCGTATCTTCTTTCATTTGCGGCTTCGCCATCTGTCTACCCAGCTTTCAAACATCACTCACACGACGGTCGTTCGTCTTCGATGATCTTCGTCTCATTCAAATTAGGCCAAAAAGTGACACTAACTTGTTGTTTAGTGGTTCTTAATCTTTCTCACTGTGCGCCATTGGGTAAGACTGCAGAAACAGTGACCGGCGGGAAATCGCCTATTTTCCTTTGTTTTAACTGGAAACCTATGGCTTTCAGGCTGAGTCAGCGAACCCTTCAACGGTGATGTTTCGCCAAAGGTGAATTTCCGCGTTTTCTGGATTTTACATCGTTCCATTGTTGCGCGGAAAGGGTCGAAACCCAGTCTTTTGCCGATTCTGTCCAGAAATGCGGTGAGAATCGACGCGATTCTCTTTGGCTGGTTCAGAGGTGTTTATACACAAGCCTTGCTTGTGATGCCCGCGCGAAAGGTGCAGCAATAGGGTAACACAGTAAGGACAGTCAGATGGTGCGTGTATTCATCAACGGGTTCGGCAGAATTGGCCGCACAATGCTGCGGGCACATGCGTCAGGCGCTTGGCCTGATATAGAAGTGGTCGGCATCAATGATATTGCTGATCCAGAGCTTTGCGCGCATCTTTTCGCATATGACAGCGTTTTTGGTCCTTATGCCGGTGATGTCGCCTATGCGGAAGACTCACTTGTTGTTGACGGAAAGACGATCCCGATTACGCAGACCGTCGACATCTCGACGCTTGATCTGTCCGGGGTGGACATCCTGCTTGAATGTACTGGCAAGGCCGAAAGCCGCGCCATTGCAGAGCGCGGTCTGCAAGCCGGCGCGCGGCGGGTGCTGATCTCGGGGCCGTCCTCTGCCGCGGATCTGACGGTCGTGTTGGGTGCGAATGAGGCCCTGCTGAAGAATCAGCCCATTGTCTCGAATGCTTCTTGCACGACCAATGCGCTGGCCCCGTTGGTGAAGCTCGTAGATGCGACATGGGGCCTGAGAACGGGCTGGATGACGACGATCCATTGCTATACCGGCAGCCAGCCCAGCATTGATGCGCCACGAGGCGACGCACTGCGCAGCCGTGCAGCCGCTTTGTCGATGGTGCCGACAACAACCTCGGCCCAGCGGCTTCTGAACGAGGTACTGCCCGATATCGCAGGCCGGATCGAGGCCGCAGCGGTGCGCGTTCCTGTCGCCTCTGTGTCTGCTGTTGATTTGTCCGTTACGCTGGACAGCCAGGTCACCTGCGAAGATGTCCATGCCGTCTTTCGGGCCCAGTCCGGTATTATCGGGTGGACCGACAAACCGCTTGTCTCAACCGATCTGCGCGCGCGGTCCGAAAGCCTTGTGGTGTCGCTACCTGAAACCCGCGTCACACAAGGCGGGTTGCTACGGGTGTTTGGCTGGTACGACAACGAATGGGGCTTTTCGTGCCGTATGCTGGATGTTGCGGCGCGCATGGCGTGACCTCTGTGCGCCCCTGCACACCCCTCGGCGCATTTCCATTTGGTGCCGAAGGCATTAGGTAACGCAGACCTAATCAAAGGCGCCCATATGTCCGCAATCGTCTCCGTCCAAAACCTGCGCAAAGCCTATGCCGGGGGTTTTGAGGCCCTTAAATCCGTGAACCTCGATATCGAAGAGGGCGAAATCCTCGCTTTGCTCGGTCCCAATGGCGCAGGCAAAACGACGCTGATTTCCACGATCTGCGGGATCACAGTGCCAACCTCGGGCACCGTCACTGTAGGTGGGCATGATACGCAAAAAGCATTCCGTGCCGCGCGCGCCCTCATCGGCCTTGTCCCGCAGGAGATCAATCTTGAACCTTTTGAAACGGTGATGAACACCGTGCGCTTTTCGCGTGGCCTTTTCGGGAAGCCCCGCAACGATGCCTATCTTGAGGATATCCTCAAGCAATTGTCGCTTTACGACAAGAAGGACAACAAGGTCATGACGCTCTCGGGTGGCATGAAGCGTCGTGTGCTGATCGCCAAGGCACTTAGCCACGAACCCCGTGTGCTGTTTCTTGATGAACCCACAGCCGGCGTCGATGTGGAGCTGCGCAAAGACATGTGGGAGGTTGTGGCTGACCTCAAAGCCTCGGGTGTTACGATCATCCTCACTACCCATTACATCGAAGAGGCTGAGGCAATTGCTGACCGTGTCGGCGTGATCAACAAGGGTGAAATCCTGCTGGTACAGAACAAGGCCGATCTGATGTCACAGATGGGCCGCAAGCAGTTGAAAATCGAATTGGCTGCGCCTGTTGATCAGGTTCCAGCGGCACTTGCAGACTATCACCTGACCCGTGCCGAGGATGGCCTGTCGCTGCTTTATCACTACGACACCAAAGGCGAGCGGACGGGCATCACCACCCTTCTGGCCGACCTGCAAAAGGCCGGTTTGCAGATGAAAGACCTGCAAACGCAACAAAGCAGCCTCGAAGATATCTTCGTCGGCCTTGTAAAGGAAACCACATGAGCCTGAACGCAATTTGGACAATCTACGTCTTTGAAATGCGCCGGTTCTTCCGGACGATCACGCAGAGCTTCATTTCACCGGTGCTGTCCACAGCGCTCTATTTTGTCGTCTTCGGCGCGGCCATTGGCAGCCGCATTGATGAGGTTGAGGGCGTGAGCTACGGCGCATTTATCGTGCCCGGCCTCATCATGCTCTCGGTCATGACCCAAGCGACCACCAACGCCAGTTTTGGCATCTATTTCCCGAAATTTATTGGAACGATTTACGAGCTTCTGTCCGCGCCGATCAGTTTTCTTGAGGTGGTGGCAGGCTATGTGGGGGCCGCCGCGACCAAGGCGCTGTTCATCGGTGTTGTGATCCTTGTAACGTCATTCTTCTTCGTCGAGATCCAGATTGCGCACCCCTTGGCGATGATAGCCTTCCTTGTCCTGACCTGCGTCAGTTTTGCGCTTTTGGGTTTCATCATCGGCATCTGGGCGGGCAA
>CAYZKE010000216.1:0-6143 GCA_964478505.1 uncultured Loktanella sp. | reverse complement strand
CGTGTTCACCGGTGACGAAATCATGCCCGAGGTGATTATGGCCTCTGCCTGTCTGCCCAGCCTGTTTCAGGCAGTCGAGTTCCTGGACCCGCAGACCGGCACGGTCGAGGCGTTCTGGGATGGTGGCTATACAGGCAATCCCGCGCTTTTTCCATTGTTTTCCAGTGACCTGCCAGACGATATTCTGATTGTGAATATCAATCCGCTCTACCGTGAGGAGCTGCCGATGGACAGCCAGTCTATTGAAAACCGCGTGAACGAGATCAGCTTCAACAGCTCATTATTGCGCGAATTACGCGCGATTGATTTCGTGAAGCGCCTGCTGGCCGATGGGTCGATCAAACGCGGGACAATGAAGGACGTTCTGGTGCATATGATCGCGGATGACGCGCTGATGAACGGGCTGAATGTCGCCACCAAAACCATCCCGACACCCGTGATCCTAGCGCGACTGAAAGAGGCGGGCGAGGCGGCGGCGGATGTCTTCCTTACGCAGCACAAAAAAGACATTGGTAAACGCAGTTCGGTCAATCTGACCGAGATGTTCAACTAAGCAGTTTGAACGCCAGCGCCCACATCACGACCCCGATCAGGATATCAAGTATTCGCCATGCCCTTGCGGATTGCATGACAGGGGCCAAGAGGCGCGCGCCATAGCCAAGGCTGAAGAAGAAAACGAACGACGATGTGACCGCCCCGATCCCGAAAGCTGTCTTTTCGATCGGATCAATAAACTGCGTGGATATCGCCCCCACAAGACCAAGCGTATCAAGATAGACATGCGGGTTCAGCCACGTAAAGGCCGCACCAGTTGCCAGTGTGGCCCAAAGACCTGCGCTTTTGCCGGCCAGTTGCAACGTATATGCGCCTTGCCACGCCGCCCACAGGCGCAACGCCCCGTAAACCGCAAGAAACGCGGCACCGCCCCAGGCCATGATCTGTGGCAGCATCGGATAAAGCGTGACGATATACCCGAAACCAAGCACACCTGCCGTGATCAGGATCGCATCAGAGGCCGCGCAAAGCAGGCAAAGCCAGAAGACATGCGCCCGCAACAAGCCTTGCCGCAAGACAAAGGCGTTTTGTGCCCCGATCGCAAGGATCAAGGCAAATGCCGTCGCAAAACCGGTCAGGGCTGCCGCGATCATGTGTTACGCAGCTGGGTTCGTGACGGGCAGAGCGGTTTTGTCGTTTGGATAAACAAGTCCAGCCGAAATCACGAGCTTGGCTGCATCCTCGACCGTCATATCCAGCTCTTTGATGTCGCGCTTGGGCAGGAACAGCAGGAACCCTGAAGTGGGGTTCGGTGTGGTCGGCAGGAAGACAGTAACGAACGGCTCACCATCATTCAGTTTGGTATCAATCTCGCCTTTGGCATTGATCGAGATAAAGGCAATCGCCCAGATGCCCTTGCGCGGATATTCGACGAGACAGGCCTTGTCGAATGATGTCTCGCGCTGCGAAAAGACCGTTTCCGCAATCTGTTTGACCGCGTTGTAGATGGACCGGACAACCGGCATCCGGTCGACAAAGCGTTCCCCGATGCCAAGAAACGAACGCCCGATCAGCCCCTTGCCGACCCAACCGACGATGATGGTAAAGATCAGGAAGATCACAACGCCAACACCGCGGACGTTGACCTCGATCTGGTCTTCGCCTTCCAGCCCCAAGAGGCCATTCAAAAGCGCAGTGGGCTGATAGGCTTGCGGGATAAAGGGCCAGACCCAGCTATCGACCCAGCCGACAGCCGTCCAGATCAGCCAGATGGTCAACCCAATGGGGGCCACAATGATCAGACCCGCCAGAAAATTACTGCGCAATCTGGCAATGATGCCCGGCTTGTTGCGCCGCTTGTCGTCTGATTGTGGGTCGATCATTTTGATGGTCTCGGACTCTCTTGCGGAACACTTAGGTGTTGCGCGGCCTTGCAGCAAGCAGTCATCGGACCGTGCTGGCGCTATTTCGTCATTGCGATGGCAATTTGTGCAGCTAACCGCGCATTGTTCCGCACAAGTGCAATATTTGCAGTCAACGAACGGCCTTCGGTCAATTCAAATATACGTCCCAGCAGGAAGGGTGTAACGGCTTTGGCGGTGATCCCTTGTGCCTCGGCCTCTTGCAGGGCCTGCGTGATGATCGGATGCAGCACCTCGGCGGGAATTTCATCTGCTTTCGGGATCGGATTGGCCACCAGCTGTCCACCCTGCAGGCCCATTGCGGTGCGGGTTTGCTGGGACTTGGCGATGTCGTCGGGCGTATCCATCCGCAAAGGGGCAGGCAGATCAGAGCTGGCAGACCAGAAAGCGGGCAGGCGGTCTTGCCCGTAGGCAATCACAGGAACACCCAGTGTTTCCAGCACTTCGAATGTTTTCGGCAAATCAAGAATGGCCTTGGCGCCCGCGCCGACAACCGTGACAGGGGTTTGTGCCAATTCGTGCAGATCGGCAGAGATATCAAAGCTATGCTCCGCACCGCGATGCACGCCGCCAATCCCGCCTGTCGCAAAGACGTGGATACCTGCCAGATGTGCCGCAATCATGGTTGCGGCAACGGTTGTCGCACCTGTCCCACCCGTTGCGATGCAGGCTGCCATGTCGGCACGCGACAGTTTGGCGACATTCTGTGCCTGACCCAGCGCCTCAAGCGTCTCGGGTTCCAGCCCCACGTGCAGCTTGCCGTCCAGCACAGCGATCGTCGCAGGCACGGCACCGGCCGCGCGCACATCTTCTTCGACCAGCCGCGCGGTTTCAACGTTCTGCGGGAAGGGCATACCGTGGGTGATGATGGTGCTTTCCAAGGCCACAATGGCCGAGCCGGCCGTGCGGGCTGAAGCGACTTCTGTGCTGTAGTGGATCGGGATCATAGGGGTGTTTCTCCGGAAACATAGGTGGCGGCGGCGTTCAAGGCGCGGGCGAGGGAGGACGCACGGTCCATGCCTTGTGCCTCTGACGCAATATGCGCAGCCATAAAAGTATCGCCTGCGCCAGTTACCCGCGTCACCATCACAGCGGGCGGGGTTTGCGTGATGATATCGCCTGCGGTCCCTTCGGATGCAGACTTGCCGCCGTCGGTCACCAGAACACGGTGCGCGCCACGTTTGATCAAGGCTGCGGCGGCATCAGCGGATGTCTCGAATGCGGTCTGGCAAAGCAGCCCCGCCTCTTCAAGGTTCACATAAAGCGTCGCTGAGGGATGACCGACAAGCGCCAAAAGCCGCTCGGCCTTGCCGGGGGAGGCGGGGGCGACACGCAAATCAGAGTCGGTAAAAAGTGGTGAGATTGCAATGATCTGCAACAACTCTTCGGTCAGGTTGCCATCAAGGGCAACAATCCCCGCGAAAGGGGTTTCAGCCGACCCCAAGCGGCCATCGGCCATCGGTCGCAGGATTTTTTCGCCAGCGGCTTCGAGCGAATGTGCATCGGCAATGGCCGCGACCAAACCATTGGCCCCCTCGATTGCCATATAGACATCCGTGGGAAGATCTTCCGAGCGGTACACATAGTCGCAAATCATGCCCATGCGGTTCGCCTCGCCCATGAGTTCCTCGCCCTCCGCATCGCGGCCAACGGTGGTCAGCAGGGCAGGCGTCATGCCAAAGCGGCGCAGGGTCATGGCGATATTCATGGCCACGCCGCCGGGCAGGCGGGTGATCCGGCCCGGCACATCAGAGCCTACGCGCATGTGGCTGGCAGCGCGCCCGATCACGTCCCACAGGACAGACCCTATGCATAAAATATCAGGTGTCTTGGTCATGCGCGTCTTCTGACCGAGAGCCGCGGCAAGGGCAAGTCCTAGTCGGGGACAGCAAACGTCAGATTGGCCCAGAGCGTTTCCCAGACAGCGCCGGATTGCTCCGCCAGGCGTTCATCGGGTTCGCGCAGCACCACCGCATCCACCATGTAGCTATAGCCGGGCCGCACGGGGAAAGTTGCAATTCCGTTTTCATCGGTTTGATAAAGCGAGATTGAAACCTGTGAATCAGCCGCTTTCTCAAAGACTTCGATCTGTGTGTTGGCGCGCAGGTCATTGCGGTAATAGACCTGCACCTGAAAGCCGTCGCTCAGATCATCAGTATAGGGATTGGTCAGGGCCACGATCTCGGTCTCCAACCCCACACGGCGATCCGCACCAGCACCGTTGCCGACACCGATCAGGGTTTTGGCATAACGGGAATAGACTTCGGTGAAATTCTCGAGCGGCAGGCCGCGCGCCTCATGCTGGGACAGTACATCGCCGAAGTCCTTGTGATCCACGAAACGTTGGAACTTTTCCCAGTTCTCATAGTCCACCGTTGCATTGTTGGCCTGATAGGCCGCGATGTTCAGCCCCTCTGCCACAGGATCCTGCTGCAGGGCGGGGGTGTCGCCTATACGACCGGTCACGCGGGCAGAGCTGTCTGCGGCAAAAAGAACAAAATTTACAAAGCGCTGTGGAAGATAGGCCAGTTTAACGCCTGCAAACTCTTCCCCATTGACAATATTTGCCTCAAGACTACCGTCGGCCTCCACTTGATAGTCGGTTGGTTCAATCCAGAACTCGTGGGCCGCTGCAGGTACTGCAAACATGATGAAAGCGAAGGCAAGAATGCGCATGGATATTTCCCCTTTTACTAGCATGAGGGTGGCCTTTCTGCGGTTGTTGTCAAGCGCTCTCCTCATTTGGTTCACGACACTGTCAACTGCGCAGGCCCATGAGGTGATTCCCGCGATTGCCGATATGCGGGTTGTTGAAGGTGAATTGCGCTTCGAGGTTCGCGCGAACATCGAAAGCTTCATAGCCGGTGTCAATCTGTCCGAAACAGAGGACATAAATGAAAGCGACCGCGCCGAGATTTATGATAACTTGCGCGCGCTTCCGGCAGCCGAGCTTGCCGCGCAGTTCGAGGCCTTCTGGCCGCAGATGGCCCAAGGGATCACCCTGACGGCAGATGGCACGCCCTTGGTGCCGACCTTCAGATCAGTCGCGGTGGACCCGGTGGGCAATGTCGAGGTCGTGCGCTTTTCCGTCTTTGCATTCAGCGCCACCCTGCCGGAAGGGGCGGAAACCGTGCAAATGGGTTGGGCGCCCGAGTTTGGCGTCCTTGTCTTGCGCCAAATGGATGTGCCTCTGCCTTACGACGGCTATCTGGCCGGTGGTGCGCTGTCGGATCAGATCGCGCTTGCGGGTGGCGGACAGACAACATGGTGGGTCACCTTTGCCAATTACATCCCTGTCGGGTTCGACCATATCGTTCCCAAGGGTCTTGATCACATCCTCTTTGTATTGGGCCTGTTCTTTCTGGCCGCACGGTTCCGGCCGCTTTTGTTGCAGGTGTCGCTCTTTACGCTGGCACACACGATCACACTGGCGGCGGCGGCCCTTGGCTATACCGATTTTGTTGATGATTTCACCCAAGGTGCCTTTGGCGTTGCCTTTATTGATATCGTCGAGCCGCTGATTGCGCTTTCTATCGCCTATGTCGCCATTGAGAACATATTCGCCAAAGGCATCAGCCCATGGCGGCCTTTCGTGATCTTCATTTTCGGTCTGTTGCACGGGCTTGGTTTTGCATCGGTGCTGGCGGAATTCGGTCTTCCTGAGGAAACCTTTGTTGCCGCCTTGATCGGCTTTAATGTCGGCGTCGAAGTAGGGCAGCTTGCCGTGATCTCGGCGATGTTCTTTTTTGTCTGGCAGGCATTGCGTATTGATCGCGGCGCGAATGAAGTTGGCCGCGGGTTGGCGCTTTACGGCTTTCTTGCGGTGGTCGGTGTGGTGCTGATCGTCTTCGACAGTGCGCAGGTTCCGGCGGTGCTGGCGTCTCCGCTTCTGATCCTCGATACGCCTGCGCTGCTTTTCGCTGTTACATTTGTCGCAATGGCGGTGCTTTGCAGTATCTCGATTGTGCTGCGTGACCGGATCGACGCCTACCGCCTCTTCGTGGCTGTTCCGGCCTCGGTCGTGATTGCCGCGATTGGCCTTTACTGGTTCATTGCGCGGTCATACGGCACGCTCACGGGCATATAATGCGGGTCTGCATCGCATCTTGCCCTTAAAAACGCCTGCCGGAGGCATCCTAAGGCTTGCGCAGCGCATCTACCCCCGCTATAGCGCGCTCACTTAATCCCGCAGGCGGGGGCGGGTCCGATGGGGAGACATCCCAAAGG
>CAYZKE010000215.1:4704-6179 GCA_964478505.1 uncultured Loktanella sp. | reverse complement strand
CAAAAGCTGGCCGATAATCACACCTTTCACCGCACGAATAACACCAATGCGCACCCCGCCAAGGATTTCAGGCAAAGCCGCCCAGAAATAGATCTTGGTGAAGGCATCGAATTGCGATGCCCCAAAGCTGCGCGACATCTCAACAAGTGACCTGTTGATCTGGCGCACGCCAGCACGGGTATTGAGGATGATAATCCAGATGCCAAAAAGCGTTGTGGTGATGATGATGGATTTGAGACCAAAACCAAAGAGAACCATCAGCACCGGAACCAAGGCGGTGAGCGGGGCGCTGACAAAGATATTGACCCATGGCAGCAGCAGTTCGTCCAGCAGCCGGCTCCGACCCATGAAAATACCCACGGGGATACCGATGGTGATGGAAAAGAAGACACCCGCAAGGAACGCCTGCGCTGTCTCATAAAGCGCTTTTGTAAAGGCTGGTGTGCCGATGATGCTAAAGAGCGTTACAAAAACCTCGGACAGTGGGGGGATGAAAAAGGTCCACCCCGTCTGGCCGATGATTTCCCATAAGAGCCCCCACACCAACAGTGACGACATGTTCGGCAGTTTATATCCGTTGATATACATATGCTGCCCCTATTCCACGTAGGCGCGCAGCGACGCCCAGATTTGATCAACGATATCAAGGTACTCAGGCTCGCGGCGGATGTGTTCTACACCCTTGGAACGGTCGATGTTCGGCCGGATAATCTCATGCACGCGGCTGGGGCGTGGCAACAGCAGCGCGATTTGATCCGAGCAATAGACGGCCTCTTCGATTGAGTGGGTCACGAAAATGAAGGTTTTGTTTTCATTGGCGACCAGTGCCAGCAGGTCCTCCTGGAACTTGCGGCGGGTTTGTTCGTCGACAGCCGAGAACGGCTCGTCGAGCAGCAACACTTTGCTGTCCACAGACAAGGCACGTGCAAGTCCAACGCGCTGGCGCATTCCCCCTGAAAGCTCGTGTGGGTAGGCGCCCTCGAACCCTTGAAGGCCGACATCCTTGATGTATTTGGCCGCCTTGTCCTCACGTTCGGATTTCGCCACGCCACGCAGTTCCAGCCCGAAGGCCACATTGCGCATGACACTGGCCCAAGGCAGCAAGGCGAAGTCTTGGAAGACGAACGCGCGATCAGGGCCCGGGCCGCTGACAGGTTTGCCGTTGACAAGAATTTCGCCGGTATCTGCCTCCAAGAGCCCTGCGATGATCTTTAGAAGGGTCGTCTTGCCGCATCCCGATGGCCCCAACAAAGAGGTCAGTTGCCCCCGTGGAAATTCCAGCGACATGTTCTTGAGCGCTTCGACGTCACCGTAGTTTTTGGAAACTCCGCGTACGGATACGGCGATGTCATCTTCTAACGGCTGCGCGTTTGTGAAAGCTTCTTTAGTCTGTGACATAACCACGATCATTTCCTTTGAAGAGAATGTTTTCGATTTTTTCCAGCAGATTCAGGAACAGAACCGCAAGCAGGATG
>CAYZKE010000215.1:3187-4694 GCA_964478505.1 uncultured Loktanella sp. | reverse complement strand
CGCCGTGGCGCAGGCGCTGCGTGCCTATCCCGATGCCAATGCGTCCTGGACGGACGAAGCCATTCTCCTCTACCAGACTGTCGACGTGTGTGTTGCCGTCGCGGCGCCGGCGGGCCTCATCACCCCCGTCATCCGCAATGCGGACCAGAAGAACATGATCGAAATCGCCGTCGAAATCGTGAAGCTGGCCGGCGCCGAGCCGGTGTGCTCTCCGACCGCCTTAATCTGAGACATAGCCACGTTCGTTTCCTTTGAAGAGGACCGCTTCGGTCTTTTCGAGCAGGTTCAGGAACAGAACCGCAAGCAGGATGATGGAGAAGATGGCCGCGTACATGCTGGGATAATCCGCGATTGACCGGCTGTAGCTGATGATGTCGCCAACACCTGTCGGCGTGATTTTCAACTCGGACAAGATCGCGCCGATAAAGCCTGCAGAGACTCCAAGACGCAGACCCGAAAAGATCACGGGACTGGCGGCGGGCACGATGATCTTCAGCAGAACATCATGGTCCTTGGCGAGAAACGAACGCGCCATTTCCTTCATGGATGCAGGCGTATTGCGCACCGCACTGCTGGTGCTGAGCACGATAACCGGCATCGCCATGATGCAGACCACGAAAACCTTGGACGTCAGCCCGATCCCGTAGGCCATCACCAACAGCGGGATCAAAGCAGCCAGAGGGGCGGCCTGCATGACAATGAAGATCGGCGAGAAGAGCCACTCGAACCGTTCGCTCAGACCAATCCACAGACCGAAACCGATCCCCAGGAAAGTCGAGATAGCAACGCCGATAATCAGCGGCTTCAGTGTTTCGGCGTAAGCGACAAATATTGTGCCGTCGAACGTCATCCGGGCCAACGACGCCATCGATTCAAAGAACGTCGGAAACGCATAGCTGACAGGGATACGGCCTGCGATTTCCCACGCGCCAAATACAAGCAGCGCAGACAGAACCTTTAGATAGAGCGATCTGTGTTTCATGATGCCTCAGTCGATTGCAGGAGCAAAAAAGTGCTGTCACCGACACCCTGAGTGGGGCGGTGACAGCGATCAGATTACTTGGTGGCGGCGTCGAGCGGTGCCATGTACCAGAAATCATCAATGTTCAGTTCAGACGGATCGCCGTCCAACTGGCCAGAGGCTGCGTACCACTCAAGGTCAGCTTGCGCTGCAACACGCCCGCCACCGTTGGGATCGTACAAGCCACCCGCAACCGCTTCGGTGTAGAACCCGTCAAGTTGCGCCAGAATTTCGGCTGGCAGCTGCCCGATGGGGCCATCAGGATCGGTTTCGCGGCTGATGATTGTGGGATCTTCGGCCATGTCCTGCCAGACGCTGACCAGAGCCGCGACAAGGATATCGACCTGTTCGCTATTGTCCTGGATCCAGTCGAGGTTGGCAAAAAGAGCCTCGTCGCTGGCATCAACGTCAAACATCGGCAGCACATTGAAACGGTCACCCGCCTCGGCGATGATTTTGTTTTTGTTAGACAAATCAAGGATCGTT
>CAYZKE010000215.1:530-3111 GCA_964478505.1 uncultured Loktanella sp. | reverse complement strand
CGGCCTGTCCGGCCAGCATCGCAACAACGCGGTTGGATGATCCCGGCACATAAGAGCGTTCACCAAAGGTGATGCCCAGACGGCTTTCGATCACGTTTGCGATTGAATCCGTGCCGCCGCCGCGCGAGTGCAACATGATCGGTTGTCCGTCAAGCTGGCTCAGGTCTGTGAATTCCTCGACCGCGACAGGAAAGAATTTCAGCTTGGACAGCTGAAAGATGATCCGGATCGGGGCGCGGCTGCGCTGCATGGCCGAGTAGGGGGTGCCAAAACCGATATCCATCTGGCCGCTGAGAATTGCCTGAATGGCAAGCTCTTCGTCGGCGAAGGCCGTCCATTCATAATCCAGACCGTTGGCTCTGGCGCGATCAAGCGCAACAAAGAATGCCGCCAACTCATCCGATGGTGTTTCGGCCAGCGCAATCTTGAGCGTTTCGGCTTGCGCTGTCGAAAACGACAGAGCTAGCGCCAGTGGCGCGGCAAGTGTGGCCTGCGCGATTGTTTTCATGAAGTGTTTCATTGTTCTCCTCCCAGTGAACGTTGATTTGCGTAATTTTGTCGGGGTATGGCTCCTAAGCGTTTGTCCTCGATCATTCTTCTTGTGTGTTATGCGTCCCCAAAGAGCCGACCCGAGACAGATCGCAGGTGGTTGCGCATCGCCTCGTAGGCCTCATCAGGATTGCGCGACGCAATTGTTGCCACGATAGCCTCGTGTTCTGCGAAACTGGTGTGTCCGGCGGCTGGTCGCGCGGTTGCGCGCACGACGCTGCCCCAAGATACCGCTCTGCGCACAAGGTTGAGTTGTTCAAACAGAGACACCAGCAACAGGTTGTCGCTGGCTGTTGCAACATGGTGGTGCAGCAGGTCGTCTTGTTCTTCGTATTCCGCCCAGGTGGTTGCGTTGCGCGCGCGCTCCATCGCGTGTTCCATCAAACGCAGATCTTCGCCTGTTGCATTGATCGCTGCCTCTCGTGCGATGGCAGGTTCGATCACAAGGCGCGCGCGCATCATGCGAAATGGTGTTAGCTTCCGGCCCAGCTCCACAACGTCACTTGAAGGCGCGGACGCTGCGTCGCCATCGGCGACAAATGTTCCCTTGCCGACATGGCGCCAAACCATGCCCTCGCGTTCAAGCGTATCAAGTCCCTTGCGCAGCTGCGAGCGTGTCAGGGCCAGACGTTCGGTTAATTCACGTTCGGCTGGCAGACGGTCTCCTGATGCGTATCCACCTTCTTCGATAAAACCACGAAGGACATCTACAGTGGGATCTTCTTTGGTAGGGGCAATAGATTTCGGCAAAGTATTCCTCATTGGTTGACCAATTGACGTATGATTCCGCCAGATACGCCCTAATCATTGCGTATTGGTAGGATATAATCAACAAATTTAAAATTGGTTGGGATTGATTTATAAAATTTACAGGTCTATCAAATGGGATACCTGCTATGATCTTGGAGCCTTAAATGACTGATTTTGTTATACCATCCCCGCCAATTGCATCGATTCCTGTCGCGGGGGGAGGGGCCTTTCCTGTTCGTCGCGTTTATTGCATTGGTCGCAATTACGCCGCCCACGCCGTTGAAATGGGTCACGATCCAGATCGCGATCCACCGTTCTTTTTCCAGAAGAATCCGAACAATCTGGATGCAAGCGGGACGTTTCCTTACCCCAGTCAAAGCAGCGACGTGCACCACGAGGTCGAACTGCTCGTCGCGTTGAAGTCTGGCGGCACCAATATCAAACTTGAAGATGCGCTGGATCATGTTTGGGGTTACGCGCCATCGCTTGATATGACGCAGCGCGATTTGCAGGGCGTTGCCAAGAAAATGGGGCGCCCTTGGGAAATTGGCAAAGCGTTTGAACGCTCCGGTCCTGTGGGTCCATTGCAGTCGGTCGCGGATGTCGGGCACCTGGATCACGGCAAGATCGAACTGACAGTAAATGGCGAGGTTCGCCAGACCGGCGACATGAACCAGATGATCTGGAAGGTTCCGGAAATGATCTCCTATCTGTCTGACTACTTCGAACTCGCGGCTGGCGACGTGATTATGTCAGGTACACCGTCCGGTGTTGGCCCGGTTGAGAAAGGCGACACAATGGTCGTGTCAATCGACGGGTTGGACGATCTGACCGTGAAGGTTGTCTAAGCGTTAAGCGATGAACTCTACGGGCGGCAGTCTTGGGCTGTTGCCCGTACATCGGGCGAGCGGGGGAGCTGCGGTCGCCGAGGTCATAGGGGGGGGAGATCCTGTGTCCTGAAGCCTGCGAGGTAAGAGCCTTTTTACGACAAACACGCGCATTGGGAGGTGCGGGGAAATGGAGTTAACACTTGGCACTTGGGATCATGACCGCGTTATGGCGTTGCATGATGGTCGGATCGAGATCCCTAACGTCACCCTGAACTGTGAAATCCACCCGACGTCCAAGCTGTTTCCTTGGGCTGTGCAAGAGGCACGGTTTGATATCACCGAAATGTCGGTGTCCAGCTATATCCTGCAATTGTCGCGCGGAGGCTCGGACTACACCGCGATCCCCGCTTTTGTCAGTCGCGCTTTCCGGCGTAGCAGTTTTTTGCGCGGGC
>CAYZKE010000215.1:0-520 GCA_964478505.1 uncultured Loktanella sp. | reverse complement strand
CAAGGGTAAAGACCTCGATCAGGGGTTTGGAAAGGCTGTTGTAATCGGGCAGCGGGTCAGCCGTGCGTTCCGGCATAGCGGTTTTTTTGCGCGGGCCGGTTCGGGCATCGAAAGCCCAGCAGATTTTGCAGGACGTCGGATTGGGGTGCCCGAATACCAAATGACCGCCGCTGTTTGGATGCGTGGCATTCTAGCGGATGAGTACGGCGTCGATTGCGATACGATCCACTGGCGCACAGGTGCGCTTGATGGCGGGGTGCGGCGGGAACGACTGGAGCTGGAACTGCCACAAGGCATGAAGGTTGAACCGATCACCGAGGGCGATAGCCTTCAGGCGATGTTGCTGCGCGGCGAGATTGACGGATTGCTCGCACCAAAACCGCCATTGGCATTTCTTGAGGGAAATCCCGATTTGATCCGCCTTTTGCCGGACTTCGAGAAAGCCGAGCAGGACTATCATCGCAAAACCGGCTTTTTCCCCATCATGCATCTGATTGGTGTGCGCAAATCCATTGCTGAT
>CAYZKE010000214.1:0-6187 GCA_964478505.1 uncultured Loktanella sp. | reverse complement strand
CTGCCTTCACGCACCATTTGTGTGGGGTCTATGGGCAGGACCAACCCGATTTGCCCAACCGGTTGCCCGCCTGCGCTGATGATACCGTCGGCCCCAATTCCCACGGGGCCAAGCCCCTGCGGCACAAAGACAGGCGCGCCGCCTGCATCCAGAACGGCATATCCGTCAGGGGTAACAAGTGTTCCGTTTGCGTCGGGTCCAAAGGCCCCGGCCCTTGTCAGGCGCGGACCACCGGGCGTTTCGACCAGAAAGAACCCGTCCCCTTCAATTGCCAGATCAAATGTGCCGCCGGTTTGCGCCAAAGTGCCTTGGGTCATCAACGTGTTGCGCACGTCGGCCGTTGCCATGGACAGCGACGGTGCACCCGGCCCCAACGCTTTGACATGTTCGGCAAACAAGATGCCTTCGGCCCGGAAACCGGTGGTGGATGCGTTGGCAACGTTATTGGCCAGCGACTGCATTTCGCGCAGCAGACCCGATTGCCGTGTCAGCGCGGTATATGAGGCATTGTCCATCAGTAACCCCCTGCAATGATCGGGATCAGCGTGTTCTGGAAAAGGGCGACCAAGGATTCAGACATGAAGGCCATTGTGATCCAGAAGGTGCCGATAATGGCGGCCAGTTTCGGCACAAAGGTCAGCGTCATTTCCTGAATGGACGTCAGGGCCTGAAACAGACCCACAATCAGGCCAGAGGCCAATGCCACGGTGAGGATTGGCATTGAGATGACAAAGGTCACCCATAGCCCCTGTCGCAACGTGTCATAGAAGATCGCCTCGCTCATCAGACAGGCATCCGCAGGATTTCTTGATAGGCTTCGACCACGCGGTCCCGCACCGTTACTGCCGTTTGCACGGCCAATTCGGTTTGCGCCAAAGCCTCGACCAGCGCATGAGGATCGGCCCCGTTGGTCATCGCCTGCATTGCGGTGTTTTCGCTTGCCTGCATGGTCGCAAGAAAGCTTTCTGCCGCAGCACCAAAGGCGGCACCGGCGCCACCGGCCTCGGGGGCGGTGACGGATTTGCTCGCGGTATAATTCTGGGCGACGAGTGCACTGATATCCATGGTATTTTCCTTATCTACGCAAGAGATCCATCAGGGCTGTCGACATCTGTCGCACCTGATCGAACATTTTGAGGTTGGCTTCATAGCTGCGCTGCGCTTCACGCGCGTCGGCGATTTCAATCAGCAGATTGACGTTTGAGCCTTGGTAATATCCTGCCGCATCGGCCATGGGGTGGGCAGGGTCATAAATCCGGCTCAGTTCGGATCGGTCCAGCCGGACCTGGCCAACTGCGACTTCACCAGTGCGCTGGCCCATGTTGAGCATTTCTTCAAAAGTAACAGCTTTGCGCCGGTAACCGGGCGTGTCGGTATTGGCGATATTCTCGGACACATGACGCAAACGGCTGGCCTGTGCCTTCATCCCGCTGGTTGCAACGGAAATGGCATCACTGAAATCAGTCATTCTACCCCCCCCCTATCCTCTGCCAAGACTTGTGCGCAGGACCGTCATCGCGTGGCGGTAGATGGTCAGTGCGCGGTTGTGTTCACGGCTGACTTCGACGGCGCGCAGCATTTCATCTTCAATGGATACGCTGTTGCCGTTGGGTGAGGGCTCACCGAACACGGTTTGCCGCAGATCCGTTGCGGGTTGTCCGATCTGGCCACCAAGATGCCCGGCGCGGGTGGCGCGCATCGCCGTTGTGGCGGACCCGGCATAGACATCCTTGAAAGCAGCGATCGACTGCGCCTGAAAGTCAGGCGTGTCTGCGTTTGCGATATTGCGCGCAACCACGGCCTGTCTGGCACCTGCGTGGCGCGCCATGGCGCCCGCTGTCTGGAAAAGATCCAGAGAATTGTACATCGGGGATTCTCCCTCGTTTGGTTTCAACGAAGGATTAAGGGTGATTCCTTAAAAAGAAGTGTGTGGCATTTGAATGGACAACCTTAATGCAAGAAAACCTTCTCGATCAGATGCGTCAGGCGATTGAAAACTGCGCACAAACGCACAAAGCGGGTCATGTCATCGGGGTCTCTTCCGGGACCGTGCATTGCGCGCGCGCTGCGAATGATCTGCGTGTTGGCGACCGTGGCGTCATTCATACCCAAAAGACCCGGCGGCCTGGCGAGGTGGTGAAACTTGATCAAAGTGGGGCGCATCTGATGCTGGATGCCACGACCGATGGCGTGTCAATAAATGATCCGGTGGTGTTTTTTCCCGCACCGCAACTCGCGCCACATCGTGGATGGATCGGGCGCGTCATTGATCCCGATGGTCAGCCGCTTGATGGATGGCCTTTGCTGCCCGGGTTGCAAACCTGCGATCTCAACGCATCACCACCTGCGTCCCATTTGCGGCGGCCTTTGGGTGCGCGGCTGGAAACGGGGCTGGCGGTGTTTAACACGCTGCTGCCCTTGGTGCGCGGCCAACGGATCGGGCTTTTTGCAGGCTCCGGTGTGGGGAAATCCACACTGCTGGCTGACCTTGCGCGCGGGGTTGAGGCCGATGTCATCGTCATCGCACTTGTTGGTGAACGCGGGCGAGAGGTGGGGCATTTCGTGCAAGAGGTGTTGGGTCCGGAGGGTATGAAGCGCGCTGTTGTCGTGGCGGCCACCTCGGATACTGGTCCGCAGGTGCGGCGGCGCTGTGCGCTTTCGGCGATGGCTGTCGCAGAACACTTTCGAGACTCAGGCCAGCACGTCCTGCTTTTGATTGATTCGGTGACCCGGTTCTGTGAGGCCCATCGCGAACTGGCCGTCGCAAGCGGCGAAAACGCCAATTTGCGTGGATACCCCGCCTCGACCGGTCCGGCTATTGCGCGGCTTTGCGAACGGGCGGGGCCCGGTGTTGGGGATGCGGGCGATATTACAGCAGTTTTCTCTGTTTTGGTCGCAGGCTCGGATATGGATGAACCCGTGGCGGATATGCTGCGCGGCGTCTTGGACGGGCACATTGTGCTGGACCGAACAATTGCCGAACGCGGGCGTTTTCCGGCTGTCGATGTGGTCAGGTCGGTCTCACGCGCTTTGCCTGTAGCGGCGAATGATAAAGAGAATGAGATTATTGCCAAAGCGCGATCGCTTCTGGGGACCTATGCGCGGTCTGAAATGATGGTGCAGGCAGGGCTTTATGTGGCAGGGTCTGACGCCGCGCTGGATGCAGCGATTGCGACAGCGGCAGCGCTAGAGGATTTTCAGAAAATTAAAGATGCACGTGGTACGCTGGCGCATTTCGCCAAGCTGCGACAGGCGATTGCAGCATCGCCCATGCGGTCCGATACCCCCTAACCGAAAAGCCTAGGCGCTGCTTGCAACAACGCCAGTGCCGTCGCCCCCGCCGAGGTGGTCGCTATGGCATTGGCTTCCGAGCGGATCAGAAACAAGCGGATCAGCTTTTCCTCTTCTGCAGGGGTCGCAATCTGTGACAAATCATCCGTCCCAAGAACCGACCTGGCACGCTCTTGGAAAATCTCGCGCTGTCTATCAATATCAATGCTTGAAATGCTAGCAGGCAGTCCGAATGCGGTTTGAAAAACAGACCGAAGTGGGGCGTTTCCCATGATCGCAAACCATTGGCCGTTGTTGGTTGATGTGCGATCAAGGACATCCGCAAGGCCGGAATTGACATTGCGGGCCAAACGCAGGTCGTTGTTTTGCTCACCGATCGCGCGGGCGAATTGCTGGCTTTCAAAACGCTGGACGATATCTCCGGCAAAACTACTGAATACTGTGTTCGGTATGGCGCTGTCCCCAAAGCCAAACGCGCGACTGAAGTCCGCATAGCGGTTATCGGCCAGACGATTGGCAAGTGCGTCATCCGCCGTTGTGCCGTCCTCCAGGATTTTCTGAATAAAAGCACGGTTGTTAATGTCATCATCCAGGCCGAAGGCACCAAGAGCGACTGCCAAGAGCTGGCGATCATTGACCAGATCGGCCGCGGTGCGGACTGATCCGATGTTTTCGCGAAAGTAATCGGTTGCGCGCTGGATCGGGCGGCTTTCGGCAAAGGTTGTTTCTTGCGCAGCAGCAGTGCGTTCCAAGAACCGCCAGCCAACATAGCCCGATAGGGGAAGGACCGGTTGAAAACTCATTATGGTGCTGTCCCCAAAAGACGCGCCTCACGTTGCAGCAGATTGCGGAGTGATTTGAGGGCACGATAGAAATCCAGACGGCCAACCGCCTCTGTCGCGCGGTCAAGATGGGTGCGGCTGTCATCATCGCGGAGCGCCTGGCTCAATTGCTCGATTCCGCGGAGTATTTGCAGTTTCGCGTCCTGTTCTTCGACGTCACCTGACAGCACAAGCTGCGCGATGTAACAGACCCGACGCACGGGCGTGTTCACCTCGTCCGGGCGGATCGCGTCGCGCAGGCGCAGGATGTTCGCATTCGGTGTCAGGATTGACAACCTGCTGCGACGGTCACCGTTCTCAATGACGGCACCATTGACCAAAACCCGCTCTCTTGGGTTCAATTTGAGCACAAGGCCTGACATCAAGGCCGCTCCTGCCCGTTAAGGCCGCGGAGTACAGCCATATTGATATCAATCAGCGCAGCAATATCGGCTTTTTTGCGAATAATCTGCTGGGTGTGCTGGTCGGTAAACTCAGCAAGATAGAAGATCTGGGCACGCAACTCCTTTGGCAGGGCGTTACCCTTATCAGCCACATCAATCGCCATCGTGGTCCACATGCGGCGGTTATCGTGGAGAGCGGCCATCAGTATCGGGAACTCCTGGCGACTGGCGTTGCGCAACTTTTGGAGGCGTGACGTTATCTGGGTGATCAACTGCGCCTCTACTGAGCGCGTTGTGCGAATGGCAAATTGTGTAGGGGCATAGCCCTGCTGAGCTTGTTCAATAACGTTCACGCGTGGGTCCTTTCCGGCGCAATGTGGACGAGGCCCGATTTTATCGTGGCCATGAGGATAGGGGTGGCGCCACCACCTATTTTTAACGGAACAGAGACAGGATTGTCTGCGGTGCCTGGTTCGCAATCGAGAGCGATTGCACACCCAGCTGCTGCTGGACCTGCAACGCCTGCAGCCGTGCTGATGTTTCTTCCATATCGGCGTCAACCAACGCACCGATGCCTGACCGAAGCGAATCTGTCAGCTTTGAAATAAAGTCTGACTGGGTTTCGATCCGGCCTTGGCTGGAACCAAAAGATGCAGCGGCATCAATTGTCGTGTCGATGTAAGTTTCGATGTTGGCAAGAGCCGCAGCCACGCCTTCATCTGTCGTCACGTCAAGTTTATCCAGCCCAACGAGTCCGCCAGTTGCTGTACCACCCGCAGCGCCATCGTCTGTGAGGGTCTGAGCTGCGCCATCATTGTCGATTTGCAGGATCCATGCGCCCGTTGCTTCATCCTGTGTGACGCGTGTAGAGATATTTTCAATACCCGCACCGTCAATAACAGTCTTCAAACCACGCGCGACATCTTCGAAGGTCTCGTTCGGACCTGCGACGTAATCATAGCTTACGCCACCAATGCTCGCGCGGTAGCTGTCACCTTCGGAAACACCAGCCGTCGTTGAAAACGCTAGCTCTGATGCGCGGGCGTTGATTGTCTGCGTATTTGTTGTTGCAGCCCCGGCTGTCACGCCATTTGCCTCAAGGGCAAAAGTCGCAGCACCGTTGCCGCTTGTATTGACTTCGATGTCATCGAACTTCGAAGTCGAGCTGATCGAAATCACCGACGCGTTTACATCTGCTGTGATGTCTTCAATGCCTGCTGCGTTGATCGCGGCCGTCAAGCCGGCCGCCAAATCAGCGGTGGCTGTCGTCGTGGTTGTAAAGCTGACGGTTTCGCCCGCGATCTGGAAGTTATAAGTCTGACCGGCAACAATTGTACCTGCAACTGTTGCTTCCAGAATATTTGCACCATTCGAGAATGCGTCTCCGGTTCCGTCAGCGGCAAGGTTGCCCCCAAGTGTGGTTGTCACGTTGTCTGCCAGCGTTGCCCCGGTCCCGTAGACACCTGCATCGGTGCTCAGGTCCTGGCGGTCGACTGTGATGTTGGACGGTGTGACCGTGCCATCGCTGGAACGATCCAGCGAGGATAGAATGTTCACGCTTTGCGTGCCGGACAGCATGTTCAACCCGTTGAACTGCGCCGCACCGACCACCGATGCGATCTGGTCAGAGATCGCTTTGGTTTAACCATAGCCCCCGCATTCTCAGATCAT
>CAYZKE010000213.1:4140-6244 GCA_964478505.1 uncultured Loktanella sp. | reverse complement strand
GTTTAAGGGCAAAAATATCGGAATTAAAGGCAAAATCTCATATTTAAGGGCAAAGGACAGCCGTTGATTTCGTTGAATCTCTCATCTCACAATTAAGGGCTACGCGACACTTGGCCAGCTTCATATTGCATCCGCAATACCAGCAAAGCTCGCGGCAGTAGGGAACATGCAAATAGAGAGAAACAGGCTTCTCAGGCGGTAGCGCCGCAAGCCAGTGTGCATACTCCTTTGAGCCAATCGCCTTTGAGAAGTGCGGGGCTGTCGGATAGCTTGTATAGCGCGGCACATTGCGGCTCATGTAGGTTTTCAGTGCATCAGTCATAAATGCCCCGATCTGCATTGCCAGCTTCCCGGCTCAAGACTTGGGAAAATGCGTATCGCGATTGACCGCCGCCTTCCGTCGCCCATTCCAAATTCGCGGCCCTTCAATAAGCCGCGCTTCCGCTCAGCTTCCCGGAAAATATTTGGCGCGTCTTTAATCAAGATCACAGATGCCTCAGGCGACATCCCGTTCTTTGCCCATAGCTGCTTGCAGCCAACTGACCAAGACACTTCCCGAAGGCTCAAGCTCTGTTGCCGCCGGGCCTACGAATTCCTGAAACGCGTCCAGGTTCAAAGAGTTGACCCCGACAAGAACAGGAATATCGCGCGAAATCGCCTCTGCAATGACCGATCGAAAACCCCGGCCATCGGCCTCGTGTTTTCCAAATTTATTCACGATCAGAAGCTCGGGAGCGGTATTGAGCTGCATCTCGACCAATCCAACAGCGGTTTCCAAGACTGCGGGATCCAACCTGCATCCTTTTGCTTCTGCTCCGAGATTCTGCGAGATCCTTAGCACAGGCCCGTCCGGAAGCACCTGAACATCCATGTCACAAGGATGCCCGCCACGATCCGTATTGATCTGAACTGTCCCACAGGTGCGGTAGCCCTCAGCCGCGAGATCTTGCGCCAGCGTGAACAGCAATTGATCTGTATCACCGCGTCCGGGTGCCATCGTATAGGCGATTTTCATGGTCATTCTTCCTCTATCAATCACAGAATGGCTGGAATTCCACCAGCGCGCCTTCTGGCAGGTTTTCAACTTCAGAGGGAATCAGAATGACACCATCCGCGATGGGGAGGCGAGCCACGCGCCCGGAATGGGTGGCATCATCAAAGTGAACACCCTCTCGGCCCATGCCGTCAAACCCGGACAGTTCCGCCAATCGCAATTCACATCGCCCGAACTTGTGACGCAACGGGCGCGACAGGACGACGTGTCTGCGGCGGCTGTGCGGTGCCGTGCCCCCGGACAGACACCGGGAAAGCACTGTCCCAAACATTTGCCACGCAAGGAATGCCGAGAGCGGATTTCCAGGCAAACCGAGCCAATGCACAGCTCCCAATTTCCCGTAGGAAACTGGTTTCCCAGGCTTCATGACGACA
The DNA here is from genome assembly GCA_964478505.1 of uncultured Loktanella sp. GTDB lineage: Bacteria > Pseudomonadota > Alphaproteobacteria > Rhodobacterales > Rhodobacteraceae > Yoonia. The sequence continues at coordinate 4,816 of CAYZKE010000213.1, read as the reverse complement.
CCAGTGAACGCCATGAGCAGGCCAAGATCGGTCAACGCAGGTTTTACATGGTCTTCCTCGCCGACAGATATACCGCCGGTGGTAACAATCAGATCGACGCTCTTAGCAAGTTCGCCAAGTTGTCGTCGTAGACCGGCGCGGTTATCCTCACCGGTTTCGACGCGGACAAGTTCAATCCCGGTCGTCTCAATTGCGGCTCTCAACATCGGGGTATTCACATCCCAGATGCCTGAAGTTTTTCGGGAGTCTCCGGTCGTACTCACTTCATCGCCGGTGACCAAAAGAGCAACACGAACGCGACGCCGGACCCTAACAGCCGCTGACCCAGCGGCCGCGCAAGCAGCAATGTCCCGCGCCGTAAGACGACGGCCAGCGGATACGACAACGTCGCCTGCAACCATGTCCTCGCCCGTTCGCCGGACATGCGAACTCGACCTCACCTTTTGCAAGACAACTATTGCGCCTTCGGTGCGCTGGACGTTTTCCTGCATCACTACAGCATCCGCACCCTCCGGCATTGGCGCGCCGGTAAATATCTGCGCAGCGTTTCCAAGGCGAACCGATCCTACGTTCTTCTGCCCGGCCGCAATCCGGTTTGTCACAGGAAGAATCCACGGACCATTCCCCGTCAGGCAGGCTGAATTGATCGCGTAGCCATCCATCGCAGCATTGTCGA
>CAYZKE010000213.1:3611-3999 GCA_964478505.1 uncultured Loktanella sp. | reverse complement strand
CTGTCATTGTGCCGCCTCCTGTCGTTGTCTCGAACAAACTTGACGTCATGATACGACACTCCTCCCGTGTGTTTCACACAATCACTCTATACACAGAGCAGGAGAGTTCGTTGATCTAGCACAAGCTCGCTGAAATGGCGCGGCGCGACTGCATTGGCCATGTGCAAGAGTCGCTCGGCAGTCCGCCCACCTGTCGCATGCCCCAAGTGACTGACAATCTCCCCGACACGCGAGGTGCGACGTGCAAACGGACGTGCAACCGATAGGATCTGGTCTGAAAACGTTCGGCGCGGGCAAGCGGAAGCCAAACATCGCCAGCGGCAAACCTGGAGTTCCACTGTGACCCCGTCTCCATGTGCGGGAAAATCCTGCAGCCGCGGATGCCGCC
>CAYZKE010000213.1:0-3558 GCA_964478505.1 uncultured Loktanella sp. | reverse complement strand
TGAAATCACAACTATCCCTCCTGAATCTTCCAGTCTCAGGATAGTTGCGCCACACAGATTGAGGCAGAACCATTTTTTTAGAGGTTTGCCCGCTGCACTGAGGATCAGTCGTCGATATCCTCGATCCAGGTCTTGGCGGCCACGGCGCGGGGTAGGCCAAGCGGTCCGATGGCCAGCATGGCCACCTGAATGATTGCAGCAACTTCGATCCCGTCGACCTTTGCCCGTCGGGTGTGGGAATGCACCGCCCCCTCAGAACCCACGCCGATCGCAAGTGCGAGCTTGACGAGCCGTTTTTCCCGATCGGTCAGCGGCCCGCAATCGGCTGTTGCCTTGCCGAGGGCCGAATAGGCCTTCCAGATATCGGGATGCTCATCGGCGAGGTCGCCGGCGGCACCGGGCATGGATCTGGTCATCTTGGTCTCCTTCATATTTACGGTTTGTCGATCAAAGGCTGGGTTACTCGATATTCCGCGAAAACTTGAACGCCCGGCTGAGGTTTCCGGGCTGATCTCGAGGAAAGAGGCAAGGCGTCGCTTGTCGTGGGGCACATTGAAAGCGGCATCGCCCCCAACTTATGCACTACCAGTCTCGCGTCGCATACGAGCGCGGCAAGCGCGCGGGCCTACTCGCAGGGGACGGTCGCGCCGGTGACGGCGAGGCCCAACATCAGCGGTGGGAAAGCGGGGCGCGATCATGCTACGCCCATGCCTATGAGATCGCGTGCAACCTGCTGGAAGGCCTGCGCCTGCGGGCTGTCAGGCTTGGTAACCACGATGGGCGCGCCGCCGTCTGAGGCGAGCCGGATGTCGAGATGAAGCGGGATTTCCGCCAGCAGCGGCACGCCTAGCCCCTCAGCCTCCGCCTTGACACCACCGTGGCCGAAGATATGCTCTTCTTGCCCGCAGTTAGAGCAGACATGCGCGCTCATGTTCTCGATCATGCCCAGCACCGGCACATCCAACTGATTGAACATGTCGATCGCCCTGCGCGCATCCAGAAGCGCCACGTCTTGCGGCGTCGAGACAATGATTGCGCCGTCCAACTTGGCTTTCTCAGTCAGCGACATCGACACGTCGCCGGTGCCCGGCGGTAGATCGACAATCAGGCAATCGAGCGCGCCCCACTGCACATCCATCAACATCTGTTGCAGCCCGCCCACCAGTCTCGAGCCACGCCAGAGCAACGCCTGATTTTCGTTCGCCAAGAGGCCGATGGACATCATGGTGACGTCGTGATTGTGCACAGGGAGAAGGACCTTTCCGTCGGGGCTAGTGGGGCGATCCGATACGCCCAACATCCGGGGCTGCGAGGGACCGTGGACATCGGCATCGAGAAGGCCCACCCGGCGGCCCTTGGCGGCGAGCGCGCAGGCGAGATTTGCCGAGACAGTGGATTTGCCCACCCCGCCCTTGCCAGAGGCCACGGCGATGATGTGGTCGATGCCGGGCACGCGCTGCGGCCCCTCGGGTACAACCTTGGGCTTGGGCTTGAGTTCGGGCATCTCCATTGCCGAATGCGCGGTCAGCACCGCCGAGACGCGCTCCGCACCCGCCGATTTCGCTGCCGCCTCGGCGGCTTCGCGGACCGCCTCGTAGGCCTTGACCTTGGAGGGATCGATATCGAGCACGAAGCTAACTGCCCCGCCATCGACGGTTAGCGCCCGAACCACGCCAGCGGCAACGATATTGGACCCACTCACCGGGTCGGTGACCCGAGTCAGCGCCTTTAGAACGCCCTCGCGTGTTGTTGTCAATTCAACTCTACCCCCTGATCGTTCCGGTCACCATATCCACCACGCCGTGTCATCAACACTGTCGACATCTCCACGCCGTGAACGCCATGCCTGCACACTATATGATCGGTAACGAGTGTCCGGCTATTCGATGAGGGGTGGTGCTACCTCGGGAAGAATCTTGAGATACTCAAGAACACTTTCAATATCAGATCGAGCCAAAATATACTTGAACTGTGGCATGATGATTAATGGTGGCTCCAGTCTGTTAAGGCCTTCGCTGATTTCCTCAATTATCTCCTCGTCACGACCTTCAATAATATATCCGTCTGAAAGATCCGGAATGTACTGGTATTCTCCAAAGCTTGAGACCCTAGGCCCATCGCCCCGACCAAACAACCCATGACAAACTGCACAATTCTCTGAATAAATCAGGCGTCCATTTTCGGCTGACACTTCAGTCATTGACGTGAAGAATGGCATAGCTACCGGACTTGACACCGACAGAAACGAGTCCGCTGCCTCATCAGATTTTTCCTGAGAAATCACTGATGTCGGGATCAGCATGGCGCCGACCATGAGTAGTCGAATAAACGATATGTGGGTTACCATCACGAATCCTCCAGGCTTCCGTTGAACTCTAAGGCAATCTCAGTAAATTCACCACTATGGTGAACGACAAAATGCCGAATCGCACCAACCAGATCCGAGTAAATGTTGTCTGGCTCGGCTTTTTCTGCGATCAAAGCCATCTGCGTCACGAAAGGAACGACAAAGCGTGCAAGAAAATGCGCCTGTTTGTCCCTCCAAAACTTCACGATCTCCTCTTCCCTATCTTGCAAGCTCTCGCTCTCCCGAAAGCTCAGGTATTGAAGAAACTCGAGCTCGACGCCGAGGTGGTCGGGAAGTTCCTCGTGCTTATCTGACAACGTCATACCAGATTCTTGGTACGCTTCCTTAACCGCCGCCATTTCTTCGAGACGTTTAGTTTCATCGACTGTAAAAAGCGACCCATAGGGTGGGCAAGGAATAATCGGGTAGTTACTCGAAAAAAGCTTGATGTAATCTCCTTCGATCCTTTGGATGGAAGATTCTCGAATATTCTTGAAAAATCGGTCGAAACATTTAAACATCCCTTCATCAAAAGCAGACGGTAGATCAAGCTTACCCAGAGTCTGATGTAAGGACCTTTCTACGAATTCCTGTCTAAAATATTCAATTCCTTTTTCAGCAGGGTGGCCAAACGCCAGCTCCAGGAAGCTGTAGATTTGACCCCTTGCCATTGCAACTTCGGAACCGTGCGACACGGCCCTTTTGACCATTTCAGTCATAACACTGTTATCCTTGTCTTTGAGGCACGAGTTCAGAGATCTTTCATCTTAATCTCGTCAGGAACGGGGTTCGGCTCCTGGATAAAACCCTGCATTGCATATCCAAAATACTTCTCCACCTCTTCAGGCGGAATGTTCCTAGGAGGGACATACCAGACGGACGGAATAGTTCCGAAATCCGGCCGATACTGACGCCGTTCCCCTTCGCTTATAGTGCGATGGGTCGCTCCGAGGCCTACTTCGGGATCGTAGGGTTGCACACCAAGAGACGGATCGCGTATCAGTTTCGAAATTGCGCTATCCGGATCCATCAAATTTCCGAAAATTCGAATCTTACCGGTACAGCTCTTGACGCATTGCGGCTCTTGACCCTTTTCCAAGAGCGGGAAACAGAACACACACTTCTCTGACTTCCCCGTAGTTGCGTTGTAGTAAATCTTGTCGTACGGGCAAGCCTTCACGCAGTACTGGAAGCCTTTGCAGTCGTCCTGG
>CAYZKE010000212.1:0-6272 GCA_964478505.1 uncultured Loktanella sp. | reverse complement strand
CTCGCCCGCGCGCACCCCTATGACGGCGACGGGCTGCACCTGCAAATGCAGGAAGATCCGATCGGATATCATGGGGTCAATAATTTCGGTGGCGGCGCACCGGTGAAGAGGTAAGTGTCGCGCCACATGCATGACGAAGATGGCAGGAAGGTCTGGTCTGAGGGCAAACCGCCCGCTGCGAGAGCGTTTTTTGTCCAATGGCACAAGCGGACTATATTACATTTTGTGGGCAGATCGCCCACTTTTGGGAGGTAAAAATGAAGAACTTAGTTATCGCTACTACAGTAGGACTTCTGATCTCGGGGGCTGCGTATGCCGATGCCCACCGGAGCCCCGCACCCGAAGGTGCCAGCGCCTACATCGTTTCACCGACAGATGGATCAACGGTGTCGAACCCGGTTACTATCATTTTCGGATTGGCGGGTATGGGCATCGCTCCGGCCGGAACCGAAGTGGACAACACGGGCCACCATCATCTGCTCATCAACACTGATCCAAGCCAGCTTGACATGGATTCCGGATTACCCGCGACCGATGAGATCGTCCATTTTGGGGGCGGCCAGACGCAGGTGACCAAAGAACTGCCTGCAGGCACTCACACGCTCCAACTCTTGCTTGGTGATTGGAGCCATGTGCCACACAACCCGCCCGTGATGAGCGAGGTCATTACAATCACGGTGAACTGACGCGGCTGCACCATTGCGGCCTTCAGCTTAGCGGACGGAGCGGAGCAATCCGCTTCGTCCACATCGCGGACAAGGGTTCAGGTCACAGCAGACGTCAAGACCTGCCCAATCCTACCATATACCGCACCACGATGGCTCTGCACGGCACCAAGGCGTAGCTCTCGGCTTTATGCCTCATGGACGACGTTGAATCCTCCCATGATCAGGCGCTTTCCATCGAAGGGCATCGGCGCGTCCGGGGCCATGCGCGGATCCTGCATTGCCGCGCTCCAACCCGCGTCGCGGGCTGCTTTGCCCGGCCAAGCGACCCATGAAAAAACGATAATCTCGCCGGGCTCGGCTTTCACCGCCATCGGCATGGACGTTACTTCACCATCGGGGACATCATCGCCCCAACAATCGACAACCGAGGTTGCGCCGTTTTCCTTGAAGACTTCGCTCATTGCGCGCGAGAAGACGATGAAGTCGTCTTTCTTGTTCTCTGGCACGGCGCAGATCATCCCATCAATATAACTCACGGTACTTCTCCTTTCCTAATTTGCATTATGGCTTTTGATGGTTGGAAATCGCCGCTTACCCTGATCACTGCGAAAGTCCCTCCGAAACCTATGTGACGATAACACTTCGGCCGATTTGAGTCTGCATCCTCCACACAATAGGCATCGCTCCGACCTCTGCGGCGGCTACACTCAACGCGCCCCTTTCCAAGCTTCGCCCGCCCCCCTATAATTGAACTACGTTCATTGAAGTGAGGGGCAAATGGCAACGAAAACAGAAATCCGCAGACAGGAACTCCGCGACAAGCTGATCGTGATCGCCGAACGCACCATCGCGCAAAACGGCCTGTCCGCCTTGCGTGCCCGTGATCTGGCGGGCGAGGCAGGCTGCGCTGTGGGGGCGATCTACAACGTCTTTGGTGACCTCACGGACCTGACACTCGCCGTCAATGCCCGCACCTTTCACCGCCTTGGTGCGGATGTGGCCGAAGCCTTGGCCGCGGCGCCAGAGGACCCTGTCGAGCAACTGGTCGTCATGGCGCAGGCCTATCACCACTTTGCAGCAAGCAATCACTTAAGCTGGCGCGCGCTCTTTGATGTCGAACGCCCTGCGGGCGAAGCAGCACCCGATTGGTACCTGGCCGAAATGGGGCAGCTTTTCACATATATCTCTGATCCGCTTGCTGTGATCTTTCCCGAACGGGGGGCTGAGGAACTTGGGCTTTTGACCCGCGCGCTCTTCTCCTCGGTCCATGGGATCGTACTCTTGGGGCTGGACGAGGCAAGCGCAGGTGTGTCGACCGACAAGATCGACCACATGATCGCCCTTGTTCTACGGCAATTCACGGCGTCCCGAAAATAATTTGAACAATGTTCATTTTGATCTTGCAACCACAGGACCGACTCGCTATCTCTATTTTATGAACGATGTTCACGCACTGAAACGAAACGGAGAGACAGATGTTCAAGACACTTGCCACACTCATCAACGGCCAGAACGCCCGCGCCGAGGATCGCGTCCGTGATGCCTTTGCGATCGAGCTGATCGACCAGAAAATTCGCGAAAGCGAGGCCAGCCTGCGCGCAGCCAAAGCCACGCTTGCCAGCCTGATCCAGCGCCAGCGATCCGAGGAAAAGCAACACGCCGGCCTGAAAAACCGCATCAATGACCTGACCAAACGCGCCAAGGAAGCATTGGACAATGACCGCGAAGATCTGGCCACCGAGGCGGCCCGCGCGATTGCCAATATGGAAAACGAACTGGCCGTCCGCAGCGAAACCCTTGATCGTCTGGATCAAAAGGTGGTCCGCCTGCGCACCTCGATCGAAAGCGGGCACCGCCGGATTATCGACCTCAAGCAAGGGGCCATTCAGGCCCGCGCGGTCCGCCGCGAGCAGAACATCCAGATGCAGATGACGAAAACAGGCGTGCAGAATGGCAGCGTGGAAGAGGCCGAAGAACTGATCGCCCGCGTTTTGGGCCGCGACGACCCCTTCGAGCGCAGCGAAATCCTTGCCGACATCAACCGCGACCTTGAAGGCGGCAACCTCACTGACCGCATGGCCGACGCAGGTTTCGGCAGTGCCACCCGCGCCACAGCCGATGATGTGCTCGCGCGCCTCAAGTCATCCAAGAAGTAAACCAAACCCCTCAATTCACAAAAAAGGACAGACAAATGCTTAAGAACAACTCAGACAACGGCCTGATCATGACAGTTAACCTGCTGGGCGTGGTGATCGCCTACGGCATGCTCGGGATTTCGCTGTGGCTTTCAACCGATGTGCCGCTCTCGACCAAAGGCTTCTGGGCCATCTCGGTCATGATGCTGACACTCTCGCTGGTGAACTTTGTCAAATACCGCTTCGACGAACGCATGGCCGAAGACCGCATCCAGCGCATCGAAGACGCCCGCAACGAAAAACTGCTGGAAGACTACGTGAGCGAAAGCCGCTGATCCCCCCGCGCCCTGCCCCATTCGGGGCAGGGCTTTCCTCTTTTCAAAACCCAAGCCCTGCGCCAAAGTCAAATCCATGAAATTCTTACGCCAATTCGCAGCACGTATCGTTGGCCAGTCCATTCGCATCTTTGCCCGTGCGATCACTGCCGTGCGGGCCGAGTGGAAGGGCATTGAACCCGTCCCGCGCCAGCGCGTCTATTTCGCCAACCACACCAGCAACGCCGACATGCCGATGATCTGGTCGGTCCTGCCGCCCGCATTGCGCCGCACAGTGCGCCCAGTGGCCGCCGCCGATTACTGGCTGAAAAACAAACTGCGCGCTTTTGTCGGGCCAGAGGTTTTCAACTGCGTCCTCGTGGATCGCCGCCCCGAGGTGCAGGACAAACCGATGGACAAGATCATCGCAGCGCTTGACGAAGGATCATCCCTGATCATCTTTCCCGAAGGCAACCGCAACATGACCGAAGACCCGTTGCTGCCCTTCAAGGCGGGGCTTTACAATATGGGCGTCGCGCGACCGGATGTCGATCTGGTGCCCACCTGGGTCGCCAACCTGACCGAAATCATGCCCAAAGGCGAGGTGATCCCCCTGCCCCTGATCTGCACCGTCACTTTCGGTGAACCGATCCATGTGCGCGAGGGCGAGAGCAAGGACGACTTCCTCAAACGTGCCTCAGAGGCGCTCTTGGCCCAACGCCCCGAGGCCCGCCAATGACCAGCACAACAGCGGATATCCTTCTCTTGGCCTTTGGCAGTTTTGGCATCCTGATTGCCCTGACGGTACTGGGTGAAATCCTGCGCGCGCGCCAGCCCGTCCATGACCCCAACCCGATGCTCGACACCTATATGACCCGCGTTCAAAGCTGGTGGGGCATGGTCACATTCATTGGTTTGGCGCTCTTGCTGGGCAAACCGGGGATCATGACGCTGTTTGCTTTCGCATCCTTCGCAGCCCTGCGGGAATTTCTGACGCTGACAACCAAAACACAGGCCGATCATCTGGCGCTGGCGCTGGCCTTCTTTGCGGTTCTGCCCCTGCAATATGTCTTTGTCGGCTTGGGCTGGACCGGCCTTTATACGGTGTTCATCCCCGTCTACGCCTTTCTTTTCCTGCCCATGATCTCGGCCCTGCGGGGCAATCCGCAACGCTTTCTGGTGCGGGTCGCAGAAACCCAATGGGCGCTGATGATCGCGGTCTTTTGTGTGAGCCATGTGCCCGCCCTGATGTCACTCGACATTGCAGGCTATGGCGACCGTTCCGTCCTGCTGATCGCATTCCTCGTGATGGTCGTGCAATTCGGGGACCTGTTGGATTTCTTCTTTGGCCGCCGGATAGGCCGCACCAAAATCGCCCCCGGCCTGTCACCCAAAACATGGGAAGGGCTGGTCTGCGGTGTGCTGAGTGCCATGGTCATCGGCGCCATGCTCAGCTGGATCACACCCTTCGGCTTTTGGGGCGCCGCGCTTATGGCGGGCATTGCGTCACTTGTAGGGATGTTCGGCAACCTCGTGGTTGCCGCGATCAAGCGCGACCGTGGCGTCAAGGACTGGTCGCACCTGATCCCGGGCCAAGGCGGTTTTGTCGACCAGCTCGACAGCGTGATCTTTGCCGCACCAATCTTCTATCAGCTGACCAAGTTTTTCTACACCTGACCCCGACCGATGAACTGCGGCAGCTTGGACAGGTTCTTTGCGACCAGTGTCCTGATCCCACCCACCCCGTGACGGCGGATCGCGCGGTAATCCTCACGGCTTTTGCGGATCATATGGGCAAAGGATTTATTGCTCGAACCGCCCATTTTCATGCGCACCATGACCTTTGGAATATAGGCCAGCCGCACCTGTCCTTGGGTCAGAAACCGCAACATCCCGTCGTAATCGCCCGCGATGCGAAAGCTCGTGTCATAAAGCCCTGCGCGGATAAAAACCTCGCGCTTCAGATAAAGCGTCGGATGCGGCGGCATCCACCCGCGCCGCAGCAAGGCCGCCGAATAGGCCCCCGCTTTCCAATGCCGGATCACACGGCTGGGATCATTGCGGGCGACGTATTGCAGATCACCGTAGACGCCATCAATCGCAGGATTGGACAAAGCCTCGGCGACCCATGTTAGCACATCCGCATCGACCAATTGGTCATCAGCATGCAAGAGCCCGATCACATCGCCCGTCGTGCGCTGAATGCCATGATTGATCGCATCATAGATGCCGGTGTCAGGGCAAGATTCCAACACCATGTTGCGGTGCCCATGCGCCTGCAAATAGGCAAGCGTCCCGTCAGTCGATCCGCCATCCTGCACAATATGCTCGACATCCAGATGCCCTTGCGCCGAAAGGCTTTCCAGCATCGCAGGCAGGGTCGCGCAGCCGTTCGTCACTGCCGTCACAACGGAAATCTTCATGCGACCAACACCTTCTTTGCGGGCATGTGCACGATCACGTCGATGCCCAGAACATCCTTGATCGCCGTGACCGGTGATGCACCGTTGGCCGCCATATAGCGGCGCACCTCACCCAGCTTGGCGTCGACCAGATAGCGGTACCAGAACCCCTGCAGCACATGAAAGGACCGCGCCCGCCTGCCATCGAGAAACCCCAAACGCAGGACATAGCGATAAAAGAAATAGCCCCCCGCCCGCAGTCCTGCGGGCAAACGGGCGTAAATGTGCCGTTTCACCCAGCGTTTGGCGGAAGCGCGGCCATGCCCGGACAGGACGCCAGCGCAGGGCAGAAACCCGAACTCTGCGTTCAGAACATCCACAACCTCGCGGCTGGCATAGCCGTTGTGTTTCTGCACCCACCAATCCAGCGGATGGCGGTTGTCATCAATCACCTGGCCGCGCAAATGCCCGGTTGGGCCGGACACCACGATATGTTCATCCATCCAGAGCGCCTCGCACCTGCCGCGTCCGTTGCGGAACAGGCGCAGCGTAGGCGTGCGGCAGATGCCGCCATGCCTGACAAGTTGGCCCATGAATTTGATATCGCGCCCGATATAATACCCATCCACATGCTTCGGCAGGCCCGCCGCGATCTCATCGGCGAGGGTCTGTGTCACGATCTCATCTGCATCAAGTCGCAGCACCCACCCCGGGGTGTCCGTGATCTGGTCCAGCGCCCAGTTGAATTGGACC
>CAYZKE010000211.1:0-6290 GCA_964478505.1 uncultured Loktanella sp. | reverse complement strand
CCAGCGAATACCCAAGATAATTCAGAACTTGCGGGTGATCGGGGCGCAACGCCAGTGCCGCGCGGAAATCTGCCTCGGCATCCGGCCATTCATCCATGCGATGATAGGAAATACCTCTTGTATAATGCACAAACCAGCGCGGGTTCTGGCCTTCGTCATAGAGATCCAGTGCGGTGGTGTATGCGGAAATCGCCTCGTCATAGCGTTCTGCCTGCCGCAAGGTATCGCCCTTGGTGGCGTAAACTTCAGGCAATTCGGGGTGACTACGCGTCAGGGCCTCAAGCACTTCGATCGCCGCATCCTGCCTGCCAGCGGCACGCAGCACCTCGGCCCGGCCCAGTTCAGCGGCCGAAAAAGAGGGATCGTCGCGCGCCACAGATGCAAAAGCGGTATTGGCAAGATCATGCTGTTCAAGTTCTTCGAGCAGACGTGCTGTCATGAGAACCGCAGCCGTGTTTTCGGGCCAAAGGTAACTTGCCGCACGGGCGTACATCAGCGTGAATGGTGCCGGTGCGTCTTCCTGCACAATCCCCGCAATGACATGGCAGAGATCGCCGAGCCCTTGCGCAGGTGTGCGCACGGCGGTGTAGGCCACAGCTTCCTCCGCGGCGATCCTCGCGCGTAAATCGGCAATGCCGGGATCAAGCTGATCACCAAAGACACCGTCAATGATCGCGAGCGCATCGTCGTTGCGTTCAAGCTGGCTCAGGATTTGTGCGTGGGCGATAGCACTCTGGCGGCTGTAACGCATCCCCCCCGGGACCTGCCCCGAGAAAATGGCATCGGCGCCTTCGAAATCGCCCACAGAGGCCAGCGCATAGGCTTTGTGCGTCAGCCCGTAGATCATCATGCCCTCTGCCGCAATCACCGCATCAAAGCTCTCGGTGGCGCGGGTCATGTCGCCCTCGCCCAGATAGGCCCAAGCCTTGGCCAGACCATCTACCAGCGGGCCAACCGAACGGCCCGCTTCGAGCGTCTCAAGAATAGCCTGCCAATCGCCCGCTTTGGCGCTGGACATCATCAAGGTCAGGTTGGCGACCTGGCTTTCATACCCGCGTTCCACGATGCTTTGCGCGATGGGCAGCGCCCGCGCGATATCACCCAAGGCAATATAGGCAGTCATGGTATTTTCAAGCAGTGCTGGTTCTGCCGGATCAGAAATCAACGCGCGTGACAAACGCCGAGACGCTTCGGCAAAATCATTTGCCTGCAGGGCCTGCCGCGCCGCGAGATATGATCCTGCATCGGCATCTGCGAACCCCGGACCGCAGCCCAAAATGGCGACGGCCGTAATCGCTCCGAAAAATGATCTCTTCACTACAGTCAAACCTGAACCTCTATTGCTGTTATCGCACCCTAAGCAGGGAAAGGCTTGCATGCAAACGGCACAAAGTAAGGGTGGCAAATTGTTGCGGGTCAGTCGGGGAGAACCGGAAGGTACAAAATGTCGGGAAACAAGAAGACAGGCCATTACGGCCCGCCTGCTCGCCCTGCCAAGACTGCTCGCACACGCCTATTAAATATAGCGCTTCACGTTAGCAGCGACACTAAGCGATAAGGTGATTCGCAGTCAAGTGACTGATTCGCGAATCGGTCAACTTGTCGGGGCGTAAACCCGGCAGAGCGGATCGACGGGGACAGGGCTGACCAAAAATGGTGTTTCCGGCGGCATGCCGCTTTCTTCTACCCACCGCCCGTTGAGGCAAAAATCCTGCGCGTAGTTGCCAAGGTTGAACCCGAAACCGGGGTTACCACAGTCTGTCGCCGTGCCATCGGCGTTCCATGCCTGAGACACACCAAGACCCATTTCACCCGGCGTCAGAAAAACGCTGCGCGCAGGATCATAGTTGAGAAACCAGCTCGCCCCCTCTCGCATTGTGTCGATGTCCCATTTGCCCAGAAGCCGCTGGTCCTGGTATCCGGCAATCCGGAACAGGGTGACATCATCTTGCGTGATCAGGGGTTTGTTCAGTGCGGCCGGCGTGATCGACATCTGCCCGGTCATTGTGTAGCCGTTCGCCCCTTGCCAGCAGAAATAGAAATCTGCCGCGTTGGCAGAATTCGCCAACAATGAAAGCGCAACAGCAACACCTCTGATCAACCGCTATTCTCCCGCATGACATGCCCCGCCAGATAGAGCGATCCGCAGATCAGGATCCGTGCGTCGGGCGCATCCTGCTTGATCGCGACGATTGCCTCTTGAACACTGTCAGCAATGCGGGCCGGTAATCCAACCTTTTCCGCCTCTGCAGCGGTCGTTGCCGCAGGCAATGTTGCTTTCTCGCCGGGAATTGACAGGGCGGTCAACGATGTCGCGACACCGGCCAAGGGGCGTAGGTAGCCGCCAATATCCTTGGTGTTCAGCATCCCGCAGATCAGATGCGTCGGACGCGACGGCTGAGCCCGCAGGGTCTCGGCCAGCGCCTGCCCTGCCGCGGGGTTGTGCCCACCATCAAGCCAAAGCTCGGCGGGTGCCGCCAGAGCGACCAAGGGCCCTTCTGTCAGCTTCTCCATCCGCGCAGGCCAATGCGCGCGGGTCACTGCCGCCTCGCAGGCTGCTTCGTCTTTGCCCAGTGCGCGCAATGCGGCAATTGCCGCCCCTGCGTTCATGACCTGATGCGGGCCGGGCAGGTTTGGCAGCGGCAAGTCCAACAGGCCACGTTCGTCTTGATAGATCAGCCGGTCGCGCTCGACACTCACATGCCAGTGCTGACCATACGCGAGAAGCGGCGCTCCGAGCACTGCCGCCTTTGCTTCAATCACATCCATGCTTTCTGCGTGCTGTGGGCCAACAACGCAGGGTACGCCACGTTTGATAATACCTGCTTTTTCACCCGCTATCGCGGCGAGTGTGTCACCCAGATATTGCTGGTGGTCGAGATCAACCGGCGTGATGATCGTAATAGCAGGGTCTGCAATCACATTGGTCGCATCCAGACGACCGCCAAGACCGACTTCAAGCAATGTGTAATCCGCAGGCGTTTCCGCGAAAGCAAGAAGCGCTGCAACTGTTGTGATTTCGAAATAGGTGATCGGATCGGGGCCATTGGCCTCATAGCAACGGTCCAGCACATCCATGAGCGCCTCTTCCGTGATGAGCGTTCCTGCCAACCGGATCCGTTCGTGAAAGCGCGCCAGATGTGGGGACGTGTAGGCATGCACGGTTGAACCGCCCGCCTCCAATCCTACACGGATCATGGCTTGGGTCGATCCTTTGCCATTTGTACCAGCCACATGGATCACGGGCGGCAAACGGTGTTGTGGGTTATCCACAGCCGCCAGCAAGCGCCACACACGATCCAGAGTCAGATCGATGACCTTGGGGTGCAACGCCATCATCCGTTCAAGGATCGCGTCCGAGGTCCGGCTCACTTGGCCTCTTCTTCCGCCGCAGCGGTTTCCTCGGTAGCTTCCGGCTTGATCTCTGGCGCAGGCAAATCACCCTTCACCGCTGGATCCTGCCGCATCAGCAGGCGCACGATGGTCACCAGCTCATCCTTCAGTTCGGTCCGCTTTGTCACGCGGTCCAACATCCCGTGGTCGAGCAGATATTCCGCACGTTGGAAACCTTCGGGCAGTTTTTCACCGATTGTTTGCTCAATCACCCGCGCACCGGCAAAGCCGATCAACGCATTCGGTTCGGCAATCTGCACATCACCCAGCATCGCGTAGGATGCGGTCACGCCGCCTGTAGTCGGGTGCGTCAGGACAACGATATAAGGCAGTCCCGCCTCTTTGAGCATCTGCACCGCAATAGTGGTGCGGGGCATTTGCATCAGGCCAAGGATACCCTCCTGCATACGCGCGCCACCCGCAGCGGAAAACAGGATCAACGGGCATTTCAGCGCAATGGCGCGTTCGGCTGCTGCCACAATCGCGTTGCCGACATACATCGACATCGACCCGCCCATGAAGGAAAAGTCCTGCACCGCAACAACAACCTGCGTGCGGCCCATTTCGCCTTCTGCGACCAGCATCGCATCTTTCTCGCCGGTTTTCTTGCGGGCTTCCTTGATGCGGTCGCTATAACGTTTCTGGTCGCGAAAATGCAGCGGGTCTGCTGTGGGTTCGGGCACCGCAACCTCGACAAAGACGCCGCCATCAAAGATGGACCGCAAGCGGTCACGCGCGCCAATCGCCATATGGTGATCGCAGTTGGTGCAGACATTCAGGTTATCCGCCAACTCGCGGTGAAACAGCATCGTGCCGCAGTCATCACATTTCGTCCACAGATTGTCCGGCACCTCGCGGCGTGAAAACAGCGAGTTGATCGTGGGGCGAACGTAGTTGGTAATCCAGTTCATAAGTGCGGCCTTTAAGGTCTGTTCACGGTCTGAAATATGACGCCACGTCGCGAAATGCAATCAGCGCCGCAGCGCAATCCTCGCGGCAAGCCACATGATCAGGACCGAGGTCAGCATTGTCAGCAGCTGAAACACGATCCACGGCGACAAGAGTGCCTCTATGCCATAAGCATAAAGTGCCGGGTCCTCATAGGGATAAAGGAAAAGCGCCAGCCCAGATGAGGGCCAGCCCTGCACCCCGACGACAAGTAGTGCAAAGACATTGTTCGCCATGTGCAGACCAATCGCAGCCCCCAGGTTCCCCGTCCGCGCGGTCAGATCGGCACAAGCGATGCCCAGCGCGGTGGCCCATATTGCCCATATCGTCCCTTCGGCAGCCCCGTTGCCGTTCCAGAAGTGCAGACCCCCGAACATCAAAGAGGGCAGGATCATCCACGCCCAAGGGCTTTCCGAAATACTGGCGCATTGTTGTTGCAAGTAGCCGCGAAAGATCATCTCTTCCGTACCCACCTGTATCAGCACCGCCACCAAAGCGAGCGGGATGAGTGACGCCCAGACCCCGAAATTGCGTATCTCGGCCAGATCGTCCGGGTTAATCCATGGCGGCAGAAACTCGAACACAAAAAGCCAGATCGCCACCGCCCTGCCAACACGGATCAGATCGCGCTTGGCCGCATGCGCGGGTCCGATCAACGACCAGAACCCGCGGCCGTGCAACAGCCGGAGCAGCACCAGAAATCCGATGGCAGAAATGCCGAAGGACGCAAACTGCGCCAGCGTGCCAAAAGCTGTCGTGCCCTCATAGAAAACATCAACTGCCGCGTCGCTGGGTAGAAATGCCGTAAAGATCGTCGGTGACACCGCGAAAACAATCTCGAAACAGACGATCATCACAAGGATGCGCCACGTCTCACGCGCGGCCCAAGCGGGTTTGATAAAACTGCGGTGGGCTTCGTAGGGATGGCGCATGGCGTGACCCTAGCGCAGTTACCAACCGCCGCAACCAGCTTTGGAGGGCTTGCGCCGGACCTGCCCTCTATTTAGACCGTTTCCAAAGCGTTTGTGAGGAGATTGAAATGCCCAAGGATCAAGTCGACAAGACACACCTGCCCAGCCGCCATGTGACCGAAGGCCCATCACGCGCGCCGCACCGGTCCTATTTCTATGCGATGGGGCTTGATGAAGAGGCAATCAAGCAGCCTTGGGTCGGTGTCGCGACCTGCTGGAACGAAGCAGCCCCTTGCAACATCTCTCTGAACCGTCAGGCGCAGGCTGTGAAACTGGGCGTGAAAAAAGGTTATGGAACACCCCGCGAGTTCACCACGATCACCGTCACTGATGGTATCGCGATGGGCCATGAAGGTATGCGCTCCTCCCTCGCATCACGCGAAGCGATTGCGGACACGGTTGAACTGACCATGCGCGGTCACTGCTATGACGCGATTGTGGGTCTTGCGGGCTGTGACAAATCTTTGCCGGGCATGATGATGGCGATGGTGCGTTTGAACACGCCGTCTGTCTTTATTTATGGTGGCTCCATCCTGCCGGGCCGGTTGCACGGCAAAGACGTGACAGTTCAGGACGTGTTTGAGGCCGTGGGCAAGCACCAGGCGGGCAATATGTCTGATGCCGAACTCGAGGTGCTTGAGCGCGTGGCCTGCCCATCGGCGGGTGCTTGTGGCGGTCAGTTTACCGCCAACACCATGGCGTGCGTGTCCGAGGCGATTGGTCTTGCGCTGATGAATTCGTCTGGCGCCCCTGCCCCGTATGAAAGCCGCGACCAATATGGTGTGGCCTCGGGTGAAGCGGTGATGAACCTGATCGCCAAGAATATCCGCGCCCGTGATATCGTAACGCGCAAGTCGCTGGAAAACGCAGCGCGCGTCGTCGCCTGTACCGGCGGATCGACCAACGCAGGTCTGCACCTGCCTGCGATCGCCCATGAGGCCGGTATTGATTTCGACCTAATGGATGTCTGCGACATTT
>CAYZKE010000210.1:812-6309 GCA_964478505.1 uncultured Loktanella sp. | reverse complement strand
TTCCGCGGCCATCGCCTCAAACTTGGCAATTTCACCGGGGTCTACTGTGTTCGTTGCCGACATTTTCATCGCTCCGCATTGTGGTCACTCACTTCAAGTCGCGATATAGGGTGATTATGGACAAAGTCGTAGGACAAAAGCGCCCAGGGGCACATCTTTACAAGCCGATTGATCCTTTTGATCAGCGGATGCTGGATGTTGGCGATGGCCACCGCATTTATATGGAACAGTGCGGCAATCCTTACGGTGTTCCTGTCGTCGTTCTGCATGGTGGGCCCGGCGGGGGATGCAGCCCTGCGATGCGCCGTTATTTTGACCCCAATGTTTTCCGTATCATCCTGTTCGATCAGCGCGGCTGCGGCCGGTCGCGCCCCCATGCGAGCGTCGAAGCCAATACAACATGGCATCTGGTCGCTGATATCGAGTTGATCCGTGAAACATTGGGCATTGACCGCTGGATTGTCTTTGGCGGGTCCTGGGGTGCGACGCTGGCATTGATCTATGCGCAAGCCCACCCTGACCGCGCCGCCGCCCTGACCTTGCGCGGTGTGTTCCTGATGACAAAACCGGAGCTGGATTGGTTCTATGGTGGCGGTGCCGGAAAATTCTGGCCTGATTTGTGGGAACGTTTTGCATCTCTGATCCCCGCAGACGAGCATGATGATTTTATCGCAGCTTATCACCGCCGGCTGTTTTCAGGCGATCATCACCTCGAGGTCCGCTTCGCCCGTGCCTGGGCGTCATGGGAAAACGCGCTTGCTTCGATTGAAAGTGATGGTGTGACAGGGGAAAGCCCTGCGGATTATGCCCGCGCGTTTTCGCGCCTTGAAAACCACTATTTTTATAACGGTGGCTTTCTTAACGCGGATCAGCAGATCCTGCATCCTGACCAGATGGCCAAGATTGCTGATGTGCCGGGCGTCATTGTTCAGGGGCGCTATGACATGATTTGTCCGCCTGTTTCTGCGCATAAACTATCGCAGATGTGGCCCAAGTCGCGCCTGACTTTCATCGGGCGTGCCGGACATGCGTTGTCGGAACCCGGGATCAGCGCAGAACTGGTCCGTACGATGGATATGATGGGTGCTCAGCGCCGTACGCTGGGGCTTTAGGGTTTACAGACGGGAATATGCCGTTAAGCTTTAGGTCCAGCTACCGAGGAATTCGTAAACTTGGGCAACGTCTTAACGATTATTCTGCAACGTCTCGCGCTCGGCCTTCTCACATTGCTCATTGTGTCGATCGTTATCTTCGTGGCGGTCAATCTGTTGCCCGGGGACTTTGCTGAATCCATTCTGGGCCAAGGCGCGACGCCCGAGGCAGTTGCCGCAATCCGTACCGATCTCGGGCTCGATGAACCCCTCGTCTCACGCTACTTTCAATGGCTGGGCGGCGTTATTCAGGGTGATCTGGGCACCAGCTTTGCGCAGGCGAATTTTTCGAGCTTTACGGGGACAGACTCAGGTGCAACCACTGTCGCGGCCCAGATTGCACCGCGTTTTGGTAATACGATGTTCCTTGCAATGATCACGGCCGCCATTGCGGTGCCGTTCTCGATCATCTTGGGTATTCTGGCAGCACTTTACCGCAATACCGTATTTGATCGTGCGACGAACATCTTTACGCTGACGTCGATCTCAAGCCCCGAATTCTTTCTGGCCTATGTGCTGATCCTCTTTCTGGCCGTTCTGAACCCGATCTTTCCATCGCTGTCGAATATCTTTGAGGGTATGCCTTTCGGAGAGCGGGTCGAGAAATCCATGTTGCCTGCTTTGACGCTCACGCTCGTTGTGACCGCCCATATGATGCGGATGACGCGGGCCGCGATCATCAATCTGTTGGCCTCACCCTATATCGAGATGGCGCGCCTGAAAGGCCTTTCGCCAATGCGGGTCATCGTCAGGCACGCCCTGCCAAACGCGCTGGCCCCCATTATCAATGTCATCGCGCTGAACCTAGCGTACCTCATTACCGGTGTTGTCGTGGTCGAGGTGGTCTTTGTGTATCCCGGCATTGGTCAGCTTTTTGTGGATGCGGTAAAAAACCGTGACATTCCCGTGGTGCAGGCGTGCTGCCTGATCTTTGCAACGGCCTTTATTCTACTGAACCTGACAGCTGACATTCTGTCGATCCTGTCCAACCCACGTCTGAGGCATCCGAAATGATCTTATGGACCGTCATAGCGCTGGTCGGTATGGGTGCCTTGGCTTGGGGTTTCCGTTTTGCAGGACAGTTTGCGACAGGAAACGCGCCAAAATTTCGGGATATGCCCTATGGCGTCGCTTACGGCTATGTTCTGGGCGTGGCTGTTCTGGTCTGGCTGGCATGGGCCTATCTGCAAGGGCGCAGTGCTGACCCTGCCATCGCAAATAAGTTCTTCTTCCTGCGCATCGCGATCGAGGGCTTTATCATCTTTGCGATCGCGGCGTGGTTGTTCCGCATACTGGGGCGGTCTGTCGGGACCGCGGCAACCAAAAAGCTGTTCCGTTCGATGCCTCTGACCGCGGCGTTCGGCATTCTTACTATCCTGATTTACGCAATCCTTGCGATCTTTGCAGGTGCAATTGCGCCTTATGGTCAGGAACAGATTATCCAAGGCGTCGCTGCAAATATTATTCCCGGTGGCGATCCTGCGCTGGGCGGCGACCCTGATTTTCCGCTGGGGACTGACCAGATTGGCCGCGATATTCTCAGCCGGTTGATCTATGGCGCGCAGAACACCGTCGGCATTGCTTTTGCGACCACCGTTCTGGCGTTTCTCTTGGGGGGCACCTTCGGTTTTCTTGCCGCCACACTTGGCGGATGGCTGGACCAGCTTCTCTCGCGGGCGGTTGATGTCTTGATGGCGATCCCGTCGCTGATTTTCGCACTTCTCTTGATGACAATCGCGCAAGTGTGGGCACCACAGTTGGGGATCCCGCTGACCTTCTTTATGGTCATTATCATTGCGGTGATCGACAGCACGCGGGTCTATCGTCTGGCGCGCGCAGTCGGGCAGAACATTGTTGTAATGGATTATATCGAGGCCGCCAAACTCCGTGGCGAGGGGTTGGGTTATCTTGTTTTCAAGGAAATCCTGCCCAATGCAATGGCCCCGCTTCTTGCCGAATTCGGCCTGCGGTTTTGCTTTGTTTTCCTGACGATTGCGTCCTTGTCTTTCCTTGGGGTGGGTATCCAGCCGCCATTAGCTGACTGGGGGACAATGGTACGTGACTTGGCGGGCTTTGTGAACTTTGCGCAATTCGCGCCGATGGCGGCAACGGCCCCCTTGCTGGCGGCTGGTGCGATTGCGCTGCTGACGGTGGCCGTGAATTTCGTGGTGGACTGGATGCTGCAGAAATCATCGGGGCTAAAGGAATGAGCAAAGAACCACTCGTCAAAATGCGCGATGTCTGGCTAGAGGGCCGGAGCGACGAGACGTGGAGCCCCATCATCAATGGTGTTGATCTGACGCTGGCGCGTGGCGAGGTGCTTGGGCTGATCGGTGAATCCGGTGCCGGCAAATCGACCTTGGGATTGGCCGCGATGGGCTATACCCGCGATGGTGTGCGTATCTCCAAAGGGTCCGTTGAATTTGACGGGATCGACCTGTTGAAAGCATCGGCTTCGGTCAAGCGTGAATTGCTGGGCAAGCGTATTGCCTATGTCGCGCAATCTGCTGCTGCGAGCTTTAATCCCGCCCATAAACTGATGGACCAGCATGTCGAAGGCCCCGTGCAGCACGGCAAGATGAGCCGCGCTGAGAGTGCAGCGGACGGCATTGATCTTTATCGCAAACTGCGCCTGCCGAACCCTGAACAGATCGGGTTCCGTTATCCACACCAGGTGTCTGGTGGTCAGTTGCAGCGCTGCATGACGGCGATGGCGATGTCCTGCCGCCCCGACCTGATCATTTTTGACGAGCCGACAACGGCGCTGGATGTGACCACGCAGATCGAAGTTCTGGCCTCGATCCGTGATATTGTAGAACAGTTCAATACGGCCGCGATCTATATCACCCATGACCTTGCCGTTGTGGCGCAAATGGCCGACCGGATCAAAGTGCTGCTGAAAGGCGATGAGGTCGAAACCGCCGACACCCGCACCATGCTGTCTGCGCCGACGCAGGAATACACAAAATCGCTCTGGGCGGTGCGCAGCTTTGAGCGGCCGCAGAAACCGGCGATACAAACGGGCTCTGTCCCTGTCGTGAGCGTCCAGAATGTTGATGCATCTTATGGCACGGTACCGGTGCTGCATGACGTCAGCTTTGATCTTCACGAAGGCCGCACCGTGGCGGTTGTTGGTGAAAGCGGGTCGGGAAAATCGACGACCGCGCGCTGCATCACAGGCCTTTTGCCGCCCAAGGCAGGGCAGGTCTTGCTTCACGGGGAAGTGTTGCCTGCCGACTATCGCAAGCGGAGTAAGGACCAACTGCAGCAGGTTCAGATGATTTACCAGATGGCGGACACGGCACTGAACCCGCGCATGTCGATTGGTCAAATCATTGCGCGCCCGGTCGAGTTCTATCTCGGCTTGAAGGGCAAGGAAAAACGCAAAAAGGTAGATGGGCTTCTTGAGCAGATCGAGCTTGAGCCCTCACAGTACTACCATCGCCTTCCGTCCGAACTCTCTGGCGGGCAAAAGCAGCGGATCGGGATCGCCCGTGCGCTTGCGGCAGAACCCAAATTCATCATCTGCGATGAGGTGACGTCTGCGCTTGATCAGCTGGTTGCGGAAGGCATTCTGCGACTATTGGCACGGTTGCAGGACGAACTTTCGCTGACTTATATGTTTATCACACATGATCTCGCGACAGTGCGGGCGATTTCCGATGAAGTGGTCGTCATGAAGGACGGCCGCGTGGTAGAACAGGGGCCAAAGAAGGAAATGTTCAAGCCGCCACACCACGCCTATACCGATCTTTTGCTGTCCTCGGTTCCTGAAATGGACCCGGACTGGCTCACTAATCTGCTAGCAGAACGCGGAGTTGATAACATTGGCGATGCAGCTGTTGATAAGATGTAATTCGAATCATTCACGAGGGTGATGGGATAAACCGGCAAAAAGTGCCGAATAAGACAACTAGGGAGACGATAAACATGCAAGGAATTAGTAGACGCGGTCTATTGAAGACAGGTGTTGCTGCAGGTGTGTTGGGCCTGACGGGGATGCCGCTTCGCGCGCAAACACGCGGCGGAAAACTGACTGCTGGCCTTTCAGGAGCAAACACATCCGATAGCTGGGATGGGCGGACACACTCTGACCTGTTCATGATTGCCTCGGCGCAAGGTGCGGTTTTTGACAGCCTGACCGAGGTCGGCGCAGACGGCACGGAGCTGCCCAGCTACTTCGGCGACATCGTCAACCGCGCGCCCTTCACGCCTGAGGCGCGCACGCCCGACCCGAAGAACATGGTGGACTGCTACCACCACTCGGCGATGACCCTGAACTTCATCCGCTCGCTGCTCGACGGCGGCTTCGCCGACCTGCACCACCCGGAGAACTGGGACCTGCG
>CAYZKE010000210.1:0-802 GCA_964478505.1 uncultured Loktanella sp. | reverse complement strand
CTGACCTCTTTATGATCGCTTCGGCGCAGGGCGCTGTTTTTGACAGCCTCACAGAAGTCGGCGCTGATGGTCTTTTGAAGGGCGAATTGGCCGAAAGTTGGGAAGCCTCGGCAGATGCCAAGGTCTGGACATTCAACCTGCGTCGGGGCGTAACCTTCCACAATGGCAAATCCTTTGGCGCGGATGATGTGATTGAATCGCTGCAGATGCATGTTGCCGAAGGTGCGAAATCTGCAGCAGAGCCGATCGTTTCGGCCATCGTCGATATGGCAAAGATCACGGACCATCAGGTTCAGCTGACACTTGCCGCCGGAAACGCCGACCTGCCGTATCTGCTATCCGACTATCACTTGCTGATGTATCCCGCAGGCCAGATCGAAGAGGCGATTGCGCAGGGTATCGGGACGGGGCTTTATCAGGTGCAGTCTTTTGATCCGGGCGTGCGCATGGTCGCAACACGCTATGCAGACCACTATAAAGGTGACAGCGCCGGTTTCTTCGATGAAATCGAATATATTGCGATCAATGACAACACCGCGCGGACCAATGCGATCCTGACCGGTCAGGTCGATGCGATCAACCGGATTGATTTTCAGACCGAGGCGCTGTTGCGGGCAAACCCTGCGCTGCGCATTCAAGAACTGACCGGTAACCAGCACTATATCTTCCCGATGCTGACAAAGGTTGCACCGTTTGATGACGTGAATGTGCGCCGCGCGCTGAAGTACGGCATCAACCGTCAGGAAATGGTCGACAAGATCCTGCTGGGTCACGGTCAGATCGGCAACGATTCACCGATCGG
>CAYZKE010000209.1:0-6312 GCA_964478505.1 uncultured Loktanella sp. | reverse complement strand
ACTCAAAGCGATCCAGCGCCATGTCGGCACGACCTTCGTGCACGTCACCCATGATCAGGAAGAAGCGATGGCGATCGCTGACCGCATCGTCGTCATGAATGCGGGCAAAATCGAAGATCAGGGTGCGCCCGCCCGTATCTATCGCCAGCCTGCCAGCCTATTTGCGGCAGATTTTATGGGCGAGATGAACCATATTCCGGCACAAGTCACGCAGCACGGTGTAGAGACCCCGTTCGGCTGTTTGCAACTGCCAGCCCTAAAACAAGGCGCTGCGACTTTATGCTTGCGGCCAGAGGCGATCGGCACAGTCGATGCACAGATCACGCTTGGACCGGCGCGTGTCCGCGACGCGGCGTTTTTTGGCACGCATATTCGCGCGCATCTGGTCCCTGACGCGGCCCCCGATCTGGTATTGATCGCGCATCTACCGCCCGTCGATATGCCGGCACCTGGCGATGTGCTGGTGATCTCCGCCGGCGCTGATACGATCAGCGTGTTTCCCAAGGAGCCTTAGCAATGGACCGCGCCCGCCCTGAAGACTGGTATCGCCTGCAAACCAAAGCCGACGGTGTGACCCTGATCGACGAGCCCTTTATACAGCCGTTTTACCGCTGCAACATGTGGCATATCCGCGGTCGTGACCGGGACCTACTGGTCGACAGCGGTATGGGTGTCGTGTCGCTGCGTGAGTGGGTGCCGCTGGTGACAGAACGTGCCCTGACGGCCGTTGCCAGCCATACGCATTTTGACCACATCGGATGTCACCACGAATTTGATGACCGCTGTGCGCATCACGCGGAGGCAGACTTATTAGCCAATCCGACGCGTGAAGCCACGCTAGCCGATCCCTACGTCACCGACGATATCTTTGATCGCTTGCCACCGGCGCCATACCAATCCGCGACCTATCGCGTGAAATCTGCGCCTGCGAACCGTCTGCTGGCTGATGGCGACATTGTCGATCTGGGAGACCGGAACTTTGAGGTGATCCACACGCCAGGCCATTCTCCTGGTGGCATCGCGCTCTGGGAGGCGGCGACCGCAACGCTTTTCTCAGGCGATATCGTCTATGACGGACCGCTGATTGAAGATACCTATCATTCAGACGCTGCGGATTATTACCGATCCATGGTTCGGCTTTACGATCTGCCGGTGCGCGTTGTGCATGGCGGGCACTTTCCAAGCTACGATGGTGCAAAGCACCGGGCCATCATCCGGGCGTGGCTTGATGCGCATGAGACACAACACTGACTTTGAAGCCAGTGAAAGCCCATCGCTGGGCGGTGCTGTCAGACCAATTCGGAGACGCGGCAGATACATGAAATCGCCAAAAATGAACCTGCCACAACGCGGGGAGATGTGGCAGGTTCTAGGTTTCTGGATTTCCCAGATTTGAGACGGGGACAGAAGTCTCTATGTATGCTGAACACGTCAGGCCAAGAAAGGTTCCACTTCAAAATGAAGAAATGTCGCCATGACGTGTTGCGGGAACCAACTGCCATGAACGCCGCTACATAAGGGAACCGGCAAGTACGGGTTCACAAGAAAGGGAATGCGAATGGCGGCGTCTTCATAACCGATCATTGTCATTCGTCTTGGAAACTTCGGCGGTCGTGTTGCGCAGAAATTGGTCCGATTTGTAAAGCACGTCATTGGGCTTGATATCAATGTACAGCTTGTCGCGCGCTAAGCGGGTGACCTGCATCATGTGATGATACCAGATGTGTGTGACGAACAAACCCTGCGAAGCCGACCGGTCCTGACAGCTTTGGTGCCAAACTGCATGCCAGCTGGTTTCAGGCGGTGACACCGCGGACAGGATGTTTCAACACGCTTGATTATGCACAGAAGCAAGACAGCACGACCATCTTGACCAAGGCGCTCATGATTAATGGCGGCGGCCGCACATCCACAGCCGGCGGTATCAAGGTCACGACATTAATCGTACTTGCATTGGCGACGGAGGCGTTTCTATAGCGCAGGGATCGGTTGCATGTATTCGGCCGCCTTGGGGCGCTGAGCTTTGGCTTTCTGCTGGCAACCCGTGCTCCCTCCCCCCGTGCTCTCCCGAAGACAAGATTCTTCTGGGGTAGGGGTGGGAACAATTGCGGATGTACCGCGTTGGGTGTTGTCAATCTTGAGCAATCAAAACCTATGACGCAAAATCCACGTGTCCTGCAGTTCAGGGCTCCGGCGCACCGAGAACGTCTTTGGTGGCGCGGTACACACTGTGGAAAGCGTTGCGCCTTCCGCGTTGCCGCCCCTGCTGACCAAAAAGAGGATAACATGCTGACACGCCGTCACTTTATACAAACTTCGACCGCTCTTTTCGCATCGACCGCATTCACAAGCGGGCCGGCACATGCGGCGCGTGACCAGTGGGAGATATGGGATGCTTTGGTCACGCCGCCAAATTATATACCAACGCTCAGCAACCCCTGGGGGCTTCATCCGCGGTTCATGCCGCAGAGGGTCGAAGTGAACGCGGGTCTGGAGCCCGGCGACATTCACGTCGATCCGGTTGCGCGTTACCTTTACCATGTCGAAGAGGGCGGATTTGCGATGCGTTACGGCGTCGCTATTGCGCGCGGCAACCTCTATGAGCCGGGTGTTTATACCATCCGCCGCAAGGCTCGCTGGCCGCGTTGGACCCCGACCGCAGACATGATCGCCCGTGATCCGCATCTCTATGCACAATTTGCCGAAGGCATGCCCGGCGGGCCCACCAACCCGTTGGGGTCACGCGCGCTTTATCTTTTCGAAGGGAACAGGGACACCTATCTGCGTATCCACGGCACGCCAGAGCCACGGTCAATCGGCGGGCGGGCCAGTTCCGGTTGCGTGAGGATGATCATGGCGCATATCAACGATATGTACGGCCAAGTGCGCACCGGCAAGCGGGCGCATCTTTATAGCGCAAACAACGTTGCCACCGCGACAAGCTGACTAGGGTCAGGATCCTAGCTTGCGCAAATGGGACGACCATCGACCGTGCGCAACGGCAAAAGCGTCGTCTCGAGCGGGTTGCTGTGTTCGTACCAATAGCAGTTATCCACCGCGCGCAGTCTTGCGGTGGACAGGTTTTGCTGCGGATCGGCCATGGCGACAACCTCTTGCGGAATAGTCACTTCCGGCGTTTGCGTGGTTGTCGCGGGCATGGTCGCACAAGCAGCAGCGGACAACATGGCGCCAGCAAATAGAAGCGTCCTTACAGGGCGGTTGATCTTGTGATCTCTCATACTTCTGGCGTGTCCTTCTTTGGCATCAGGCCGTCCACGTCTTTTACTTTCTTGTGCGGCCATGCTGGATCCCTTTTCTTGATTTCCCGCGAAATCATATAGGCACTTGGCCACGACAGGGCGTAACCGACCACGACGGATGCGCCAATGGCCCACCAGTTCATCACGCCGAATGAAAATGCGACGGTGACCAGACCACCGGTCAGCACTGCGCCTGTCACCAACGTTAGAATGATACTCAAACGATCCATTATCTTGTCCTTTCCATCTGTGTGTTCCGCGCCTTCCGCTTAATTCATCAAGTCCTGATAGAGCACGTGAAAGCGGCGGTGTTGCGATGCATCCTTTTCCAGATCAAGCGCCCTGCGCTCGCTGATCACCGGTATGCATGTCTTGCGGACGTGTGGCGTGCATCACCATCTCGTCGCAAGGGCGGTCAAATTCCGGTCTGACATGTTTTATGTGGTCTCCCTTTCTTATGCGCTGCTGTGTTGCGGCTGGCCCAGTCGGTCGGCTTTTGCAGCGTCGCGGTTGCCCATCGCCTGATCGCGGCCAACGGTTGTGTCATGCTTGGTTTGCGCTTCCATCTCGGCGTTCAGTTCTGCGCCCAGCATCACGATAAAGGCCGAAATCCAGAGCCACATGAGCAAGACGACAACCCCGCCCAAAGCGCCAAAGCTTTCGTTGTATGCGCCAAAATTTGCGACATAAAAGGCGAAACCTGCGGATCCGATCAGCCAGATGATGCACGCGGCAATCGCGCCTAGGCTGGCCCATTTGAACTCGGGCGCGTCCCGCGACGGGCCATAGCGATAAAGCACCGCCAGTCCGAACATTGAGAGGGCAAGGATAAATGCCACAATAATAACGGCGGCTGCTGTCTCGGCGAATGAGCCAAAGTTGAGTGTGTTCAGCAAAACTGGAATAGCAATCATCGCGGCAACCGCGACGAGCAGTCCGAAAATCAGGAAAAGCGTCAGGCCAAGTGTTTCAAGCTTGAGGCGGATGAACCCGCGCTCTTCTTTTTCGTCATAGGCGACATTCATGCCGTCCATCAGGCTGCCCATGCCTTTGGACGCCGAATAGACTGCAACGCAGATCCCCAGCAACGCAGCCAGCCCCAGCCCGCCTTCGCGTGAGTCCGCGACTTCGATTGCCTGTTCGGTAATGATGTTCATCGCCGCCTGTGGCACGATGCCGGAGAGGGAGGAAAGTTGATTGATGATCTGGTTCGGTTCGACCAATAGACCGCCAATCGCAAGAAGGGCGGTGATGGCCGGAAACAGCGCCAGGAGCCCGTAGAACGCAACGCCCGCCGCGATCAGCCCGACTCTGTCTTCGCCGATTTCATCCTTGAGACGAAATGCGATGTCTTTCCACCCTTTAGCGGGAATCTTGGTCGGGCTGTCGGCGTGGCGTCCGCGTGTCATTTTCGGGCTCCTGCGTCGTGTGCTTCAGGCGGCGGCTTTGTTGATGCCGCCCGTGGCAAGCGCCGTCATCGTGCGGTCGCCGCCATAGGTGTTATCCAGACATTCCTGCAAGATTGCGCCGTCTTCGTCCTGACCCAGACGGTTGGCAAAGGCGACAAGGCAGCCGTAGCCGGCCAGCGCGTAGTGCACCATGCGCTGATACTGCGTGATGATCATGGCGTCGCGCACATCGGTGTCGCCGAATTCGGCGTCCAGCACATGTGCGTGCGCTTCTGCCACAAGGCCTTCCATGCCTTTGCAGTGCTCACCGTTGGGATCAATATCGTGGCGGTTACAAATTTCGGCGATCTTTTGCAGACCGTCGTTCATCCCGTTCACGCCAGCGATCAGCGCTTCGGACAAATCCTTGTCTCGGGCGGCGCGGCCCAGCTTGGTCACTGCATCAGCGGCTTGCGTGTTCGCGCTCCACAGGTCTTGCAGTTGGTCGTGATATACGTCTTTGAGATGTGACATTGTCATGTTGGTATCTCCCTTCGTTGCGAATGGTTACATCACTTACCCAACACCTGCCCGCGCCGATGGTTCCATGAAAGGCAATGGAACCGGCACGCACGTCATGCGTTCATTCACACAGAAACCAATGATAGGAGTAGACCCATGGAAAGCGGATTTATCGTCATCATGCTTGCGCTGTTTACGCTGCTGGCCTTCATCGTGGTGGCCATTGTCAGCAAGCGAAAGACAAAGGCGCGTATGGATGACCCGTCAGCCACAAAATCAACCCTGGCCAAGGATAAGTCATCCACAGGCAAACCGGCCGACGTCTAGATCAAAGGACACGCGATGGCTGTAAAGCTTGCCCTTGCCCGTGTTGCACATCGTCTTGAACGCGGGTTCGAGAAAATAAGACGCGGCCCCGCAAGGCACGATCCGATCATTGACTGCTACGGTGGTTATACCGCGCAGGATCATATCGTGTTGCGGGGCCGCGTTCTTGCCAAAGCCCGCGCGATCAGTGCGGAGGGGCCACAATCGAAGTGGCGCAATTTCAAGGATTTTCTTAGCTTATTTGCTACCGACGAGCTGCGCGATCTGACGATCACCGCAGCCGACAGCGATCTGGCCACACAGACCGACGAAGAGGGGTTTTTTACCCTGCCGATACCCGTCAGCGATGCCGTTCCCCTATATGTGAATATTCAGGCGGCAGGCGCGGATGAGATCCACGCGACCCCCGTGTTCAACGCCCGCACCGCCCGTTTTGGCGTGATATCCGACATTGATGACACGCTCTTGCGCACCGGTGCCTATTCGCTGGCGCGCAACCTGTGGACATCGGCGACAGGCAATGTGCACGAACGCGAGGTTTTCGCGGATGCGGTTGCCTTGCTGCGGGATCTGGAAGGGCAGGGGGCTGCGTGTTTTTATGTCAGTTCGTCACCCTGGAACCTTTATGATTATCTACAGGCGGTTTTTGTGCGCACCGGCCTGCCGCTCGGGCCATTCTTTTTGCGCGATCTGGGGATATCACGCACCCAGTTCATCACAGGCACCCATGGTGACCACAAGACAGACGCGATCGAGACGATCCTTGCTGCCAATCCGCATTTGCAGTTCACACTTGTGGGCGATACCGGCCAGCA
>CAYZKE010000208.1:4283-6336 GCA_964478505.1 uncultured Loktanella sp. | reverse complement strand
CCCTGTGATAGAAAACGTCACGGTCAGCGGGGACCGCTTTAGTGTCACGCTCGCGCATCCGGACACGGGCTGGGATCATTATGCCGACGCATGGGAAGTGCTGGATGCTGATGGCAACAGTCTTGGTATCCGCGAATTGCTGCACCCGCATGTGACTGAACAGCCCTTCACGCGTGCCTTGTCAGGCGTGATCATTCCGCAAGGGGCGACGGTGGTTTATGTCCGTGCGCGCTGCAATGTGGATGGATGGTCCGACGATCTGTTCGAAGTCGTATTGGGCAACTAGGGCCGCGACTGCGCCCCGCCCAACCGGTAGTCCGCAATCACCGGATAATGGTCTGTTGGCCATTCGCCAGCAAACTTTTGCCGCAAGACGACGGGTTCTGCTGTGAGGGTGGCATCGCCAATATGCGCGATGTGGTCGATCGCGGCAAAAAGGTTCAGTCCCCAGTTGAGATGATAGGTGGCGCCTTCCACAGGCGCAAATTCCAAGCCGGTTTCTTCCAGAACGTCCATCACAGGATCGCCAAAGCGCGCGTTGATGTCGCCTACAACAAACAGGGTTTCTTGGGCTGCAATCCACGGTGCGATCCGTTGGGCGACCAGTTCGACAGACTGCATCCGGTTGGACCGGCTGCCAAAGTCGGTATGAAGATTGATGACGCGAAACACCTCATCCGTCGCAAGATCGCGAAACTGTGCCCAAGAGGTGAACGCAGGATAGGAGCCGTTAAAGGTACGTGAATAGATTACGTCTGGCGTGTCAGAAAAGAAGAACCAGCCTTGATCAAGCAACCGCAGACGATCGCTGCGATACAGGATCGGTTGGGTAGAGGGAAAGACTGACGGATCACCAACCGCAGCGGCGGCGTAGTCTGGATTATTCTGGAGCAACCAATCCAGCGTCAGGTTGATGTCGGCCTGATTACCTCCGCCGAAGCTCTCCATTTCCTGAAACCCGATCACATCGGCGTTCATTTCTTTGAAGGCCAGATCAAGCGGCGTCTTGCGCCTGTCCCAGTCCGCCAAAGACCACGCGCCGGTGTCACGCGACAGGATAATGTAATGGACGTTATATGTCGCAACCCGAAGCGTGTCCGGTGCGGGGTCTTGCAGCGGTGTGATACCCGAATGGCGGAGTGTCTGGCAGCCGACAAGCGTGATCAAGACAAGGGCAATTGCGCCAACCAGTTTCAAGACAGTCGAGAACATAACGCTAGCGTCGCCCCTCTCTGAGCCACGCGCCAACCATCAACAGTGAAGCGAGAAGCAGGAACGCCCAAGCCGGCAAAAGCGGTGTGATGCTGATTTCGGCCGTCCGGAAGGCCTCGCGCGGGGTGATCCCGATCCAGCCACGTCCGGCGGCAGGGCGTCCTTCGCGCACGCTGCGGATATCAATATCACCGGCCGAGATCGGCATGATCCCGCCGCGTGTGCTCTCGATCAGCGGTGCCAGCAATGTGCTATCGGCGATGGTTTGTTCAAACTCGCGCGGGGCAGATGGGCCAAGGGCAATCACGGCGGTCTCTTCGCCATCGTCCAGACGGTAGAGACCGATTTCCGGCGCGTTCCAGAGCGTTTCAAACCGGCCGGGTGAGACCTCTTCCAGCCGCAGAGTGGTTTCGGTCCCGTCAGGGTGGGTGACCACGACATCACCGGTGTCCAGATCAAGCGTGCGCCGGATGATGCGCATCGTTTGCCCTGCCGGTTCGACCCAAAGCGCCTCTTCTTCAAGCTCAGGTTCTTTCATCATCCAGTGGGCCAGACGCCGCAGCAGTTCAAGCTGTGGCCCACCACCTTCATAGCCCCGATCCCAAAGCCAGGAATGATCCGAGGCCATCAGCGCCACACGGCCTTCGCCAACGCGGTTCAGCGTCAGCAGGGGGCGATCATCTAGGCCAGACATCACGGTCATGGCCTCTTGCGGGACCAGCACGTCAACCAAGCGGAACCACCGCCCCCACCCCGGGCCATCGCCATCGGGGTTCGGTGACAGCGCATCAAGACCTTCGGTCACAGGATGGCGCGCACCAAGATCGGTGATCTGCGGCAC
>CAYZKE010000208.1:0-4183 GCA_964478505.1 uncultured Loktanella sp. | reverse complement strand
GTTTCTGGCGCGGCACCCTGATCTTCGATCCGCAGGGTCAGGTTTACCTCTTCGCCAAGGATGGCAAAGGCCGGTGCGTTCTGGACGACAAGCCGCCGATCCCAATCATCAGGCGCGCCGGTCATCAGCAAATGAAGCGGCGCAGGCAAGGCAGGGGCGCGTTCAAGGTCATGCAAGCGGCCGTCCGAAACGAGGATAATGCCTGCGATACGCGCCTGCGGTTCTTCGGCCAAGGCCTGCGACACGGCCGTCATGAGCGTGGTGCCCAGATCGCCTTCACCGTCGCCTAGCGAGACCTCGCGCAGTTCGGTATTGGGCTGGCGCTCAATCTCGGCCTCGATATTCGCGATGGCCTGCGCGTTCTGCGCGGGGCGCGTGCCGATGCGCTGACTGGCGCTTTCATCGACAACCATCAGGACAATATCACTTAGCGGTTCGCGCTCTTCCTGCTGGATGCTGGGGTTTGCAATGGCGGCCAGCAAAGCAAGCCCCGCCAGCCCACGCAACCACCAGCCCGGCAAGCGCCGCCAGATGGCGAGTGTTACGGCAACGGCGACCAAAGCGGCCACGGCATAAAGCGCCAGAAGTGGGATCAGCGGATCAAGAAGCAAAGTGCCTGTCATCTCATTGCCCCAGCCTGTCAAGCAGATCGGGCACATGGACCTGATCCGACTTATAGTTTCCGGTCAGCACATGCATGATCACATTCACACCGAACCGGAGCGCAATTTCGCGCTGGCGCTCGCCCGACATGCCACGCCCGACGGGGAACATGCGGCGTCCGTTATCGTCAACAGCCCAGGCCCGCGCCCAGTCATTGCCGCCAATGATGACGGGCGTCACACCATCGTTGAGATTGCGGAACGGCATTCCCTCGATTTGTTCTGCGTTGATGGGGGCGGCCTCAACCCAGACATCGCGGCTGGCGTAGCGCCCGGGGAAATCCTGCAGCAGATAGAAGGTGCGCGTCAGCACGTGATCAGGTGGAATCCGTTCGATGGCAGGGATATCCAGCGAGCGGGCAATCGCCTGCAGCTTTTGTCCTTCAGGAGAGCCCGAGCCAAAGCGCGCACTATCACTGTCGCGCGTGTCGAACATGATCATGCCACCGGTGCGCAGATAGCGGTTCAGTTTCGCATAGGCGTCGCGGCTTGGCAGCGGTTGGTCGGCGGTCACGGGCCAGTAGAGAAACGGAAAAAACGCGAGTTCATCGGTTTCGATATTCACGCCAATCGGGGCGGCAGGCTCGATCGAGGTGCGCCGGAAAAGTGTTTGTGACAGACCCAAAAGCCCCGCCTCGGCGATCTCATCTGTTTCCGTGTCGCCGGTCAGGACATGCGCCAAGACCACCTCGGACGTGGCGCGCAGGGCAAAGTCATCCGCTGATTGCGCCTGTGCATCCGGTGCCCACATCAAGAGCAGTGCAAGGGCAGCAGCGACATCGGCGCGCGGGCCGCGCAAGCGCCCGCCAACAGCAAGCGAGGCAATGACGTCAATCAGCAACAGCATAACCGCCGCACTCAGCAGCCAACCTTTGAGCGCAGTTTCACGGACAATCTGCATGCCTTCAACTGCAATGCGGGCGGGCCATTGCGCCACATTCAGGACGGTTTCGGTGTCGATCACATTGACCGCAATTTGACGGTCAGCACCAGTATAAAGACCGGGCAGCAGGTCTGGCCCCGGCACGCGCCCTGCCAGCACTTCACCGGCGACACCGGGCAAGGCGCTACCATCCTCCAGCCGCCCGTAGGCATCCATCACTTCGTTCGGCAGCCAGGTGGTGCCTGCCAGTTCTGTTTCATCGGGGTTCGTGGGGCGTGTCGAGACCGCGAGCCGTTCCAGCATCTGCACAAACAGCCCCGACAGCGGCAGTGTCGACCATTCCGCATTTGCGGTGACATGGACCAGAACGATCTGTCCCTCACCCACAAGGTTGCGTGTCACCAAAGGCGTGCCATCCGATAGCTGCGCGATCACGCGCTCGGCCAGTGTCGGGTCGGGCTGGGCCATCACCTGAGAGGTGACGGTCACGTCATCGGGAATGGGCAGTCCGAAAAACGGGCTTTCCGTCGAAAAGGGCGCCAATGTCTTGGGTTCGCCCCAACTCATCGCGCCACCGACAGACCGCCCGCCCGAACGCAGGCGCACGGGCAAGAGCGGATCTATCTGGTTGCGCCCCTGATCTGAAGCCGCAAGGCGCGGTCCGGCAAAGCGCAGCAACATGCCGCCGTTTTCAACCCACTCAAGGACCGTCTCGCCTTCACTGCCTGCAAGGCTTGCCACATCGGCAAGGATGATGACATCGGGGTTGGCCAACAGGATATCCGCAAGCGTGCCGTCGATAATGTCGGCCGTCGGCTCAAGCGCCTCGCGCAGATAATAGAACGGCGACAACAGTTCGAGCCCTTCCCGATCATCGCGCCCTGCAATCAGCGCGACCTCGCGCCGTTTCAGCGCATCATCGGTCAGGCTCACGGCGCCAGCCGACCGTGTGCCTGTGACTTCAAACCGTGTAATCCGGTTGCGCAGTTCGGGGGGCAGCACCATCACGGTCTCCGCCGCGGGCTCTCCCGCGTTGAAAATAAGTGGAACTGTGACCAACTGGCGTTCGACACCTGCAGGGTCCAGCCCCACCGCGGTAATTGAGGTTTCGAGCGGGTTTCCTATTGGCGTGCGGGTTGCGGACACAATGACCTCTCCGTCTTCAAAGCGGGCGGGACGCAGGCCGATGGACTGGCGGGGCGTTTGGAACACAGTGACAGATCCGCGGGTTTCCAGCTCTGCCAAAAGATCGCTCCGCCCGTCCCAGTCCAGCCCGTCGGAAATCCAGTATGTCTCGAACGGATCGTCGTTCTGCGCAAACCATGCCGCAGCATCCCGGGGTTGCCACGGCTGCGGCAGGATATTGGGCAGGCGGTTGCGCCACTCGCTCGGGGCGGCAAAGGGAACATCGCCCACAGGAAGGTCATTGAGATTGATGACCGCTGTGCGCCTGTCGGCAAGTGCGGCTTCGACAAGCAGGGTGTCCACGCGGTCGATCCGGCTTTGCCAGTTATTTGCACCCGCCCAAGAGCCATCAAGCAGGATCACCAGATCACCGGTGCCTTCGCGGGCGTTCTGCGGATTGAGCACCGGACCGGCAAAACCGATGATCGCCGCCGCGACCGCCAGGACGCGCAACAACAACAGCCACCACGGGGTGCGGTCGGTCTGGTTTTCGTCGTCGGTGAGTCCCAGTAGCAGAGCCACGCCGGGAAAGCGCCGCCTGATGGGTGCTGGCGGCACGGCGCGCAACAGGATCCACAGGATCGGCAGGGCAATCAGCCCCAGCAGCAACCAAGGTGCCGCAAACCCTATGGACCCGATCGACCACATCAGGTGTTCCGCTCCAAGGCGCCGTAAAGCCATAAGAGCGCGTTTGTCGCACTCTCGCCGGTGTGATGCGTCTGGAACCGCCACCCCGTGATGCGCGCCAGTTGCTGCAAGCGGTCCTTGCGCTCGGCCAGCCGGTCCAGATAGCGGGACCTCAGATCGCCGGCTTTCAGCGTTTCATGGCGTAATGCGCCCGACATGCTCTCAAATATCGTGCGCCCGTCAAAGGGAAAGGCCTCTTCCTGCGGATCGAGCACCTGCAACAGCGCGCCACCGACACCGCGGTCTGCGGCACGCAGAAGGGCCTCTTCGATGGGTTTGATGTCGCCCAGAAAGTCGCTGACAAAGAGGGCGCGTGAGTGGGGCAGCATCCCTTGGGCTTCGGGCGCGCCATAATCGGTTTCATCTTCGCGGGACAAAAGCTCTGTCATCTGCATCAGTTGTGCTTCACCCCGACGCGGCGGAAGGCGCAGACCGGTCAGACCAACACGTTCGCCCCCACGGATCAGCAAGATCGCGCAGGCCAGACCCAGGGTGCGCGCGCGTGCGGCCTTGGTCGGCAGGTTGTCATCCGAACGGAAGGACATCGACGCCGCCTGATCGACCCAGAGGATAACCGACTGGGCGATCTGCCATTCTTTGTCCTGTACGAAATTTGCGTCCGAACGGGCCGAGCGCCGCCAGTCGATACTGCGCGCCTCATCATGGGCCTGTGCGGGCCGGTACTGCCAGAATGTGTCCCCTGTGCCCGCGCGACGGCGGCCGTGATCCCCCAAAAGCACAGTCGAAGCAAGGTGCTCCGCCTCCG
>CAYZKE010000207.1:0-6340 GCA_964478505.1 uncultured Loktanella sp. | reverse complement strand
GGCAGAAGTTCTTTCACGACACCTGGGAATTCGAGCAGTTCTTCCTTGGCCATGTGATCTCCTATGTTTCACACCCGCATCAACAAGCGGGCGCCGCCTAGATGCGCCTGAATACAGTATTTTTCAAGGGTGAATCGTGAATATCTCGGCGATGCGCTGGCCGTGACGTGCGCAAGCAGTGTCGCCACGGCCCGTCATGCCCGCCACATCAGGTGCTATCCTGCTTGTCGAAGGTTCATCTGCGCAGGTATTTGCGGCAGGGCTTGCCTGGTTTGGAAGCGTGACAGCAGGTTGTCCAGGATCGCCAATTCATCCGAAAGCCGTTTGACTTGCGCCGCGCTGTCATCTGAAAGGGTGGCCACATTCTGCACGCCAATGTCGATGGCGCGAATTGCGGATTCGATGTCCAAAACGCTTTGTGATTGTTGCGTCGCCGTGCGGGCGATCCGGTCAACGGCCTCTGCCACGGTCGCCGCGCCGTGATTAATCGCATCCAGCGAGGCACCGGCAGTCTCAATCAAAGTGCGGCCCTTCATGACTTCGGTTTCACAACTGCGGGTCAGTTTCGCGATCTCTTTCGAGGCCTCTGCAGACCGGTTCGATAAATTGCGCACCTCGCTTGCGACCACCGCAAATCCGCTGCGGGCCGCACCCGCCCGTGCGGCCTCGACCGCGGCATTCAATGAAAGCAGATTTGTTTGAAATGCAAACCCCTCAATGACTTCTGTGGTTTTTGAAACCTCTTTCGAGAGGGTTTCGATACGTTTGATCGCTGTGATCGTGTCCGCGACGATTCGGCTGCCCTCGCGCGACTTGTCCGCCGTTAGCGCGGCCTCTTGATCAAGTTCACGGGTTGAATTGCTCGTGCCTGCGACCGCTTGCGATATCTGGCTGAGAGAGCTTGTGGTTTCCGCCAGCATATCCTTTTGCGCTTGCGCCTTTTGCTGCAATTGCCGCGCCCCGTTTTGTACAGCCCTGCCGACATCATGCA
Organism: uncultured Loktanella sp.; assembly: GCA_964478505.1. Lineage (GTDB taxonomy): Bacteria > Pseudomonadota > Alphaproteobacteria > Rhodobacterales > Rhodobacteraceae > Yoonia. The sequence goes on along the minus strand of CAYZKE010000207.1, from coordinate 5,349 downwards.
GCCGGACCGATCCGGACCGGATCGTATTCATTAGATCCTCCAGCCCCGCGAGCGTTTCGTTGAAGCTTGATTTGACGGATTGGTGTTGTGGCGCGACAGGATCGGAAATGCTTGCCGTCAGGTCACCTTCACGAAGTGCGGCAAGCCCTTCGACCAGCAACTGCATAATCCGGTGCGAGGCGGTGACGTCACTGGCCAATTTCACGACTTGTCTGACCCTACCGTGTTCATCGCGAACGGGCGCATAAGAGGCGGAAATCCAGACCTCATCCCCGGATTTCGAAATCCGCTTGAATTCGCCCGATGAGATTTCACCGCGCGCAAGGCTGGGCCAGAAATCTTTATATGCGTCCGAATTTCTGTCGGCCTCGGAGAGAAAGATACGGTGGTGTTTGCCAATAATTTCTGACGCGTCGTCATAACCCATAGTCGCAACAAAAGCCGCGTTTGCATTGACGATCGTGCCATCGGGCTCAAAGAAGATAATCGCTTGCGACTGATAAGCGGCCGCGAGAACGGCGTCGTCATCAGCATTTCGTGCAAGTGACCTGGTCCAAAACATAGTCTCATCACCTCGGGAAGAATTTCTCCCACCCATAAAGCGGTGCAATTAAGCTTTGGTAAAAGTCACACGGATGCCGGGCCGAACCGCGACACAAGCTTGTTCATGATTTGATCGCGGGTCTTGCGATAACTGTCCAGCCGCGCCTCGCGGCTGTCGCCAAGGCCCGTGGGGTCAAGGATCGGCCAGTACTCGACGTCGAGATGATAGAACCGGGTCAGGTCAAGCGCGCGCCGCTGACTTGCGGGCGACAGCGCCAGCACCAGATCGAACGACGACAGATCATCGCCCCAATCTTCCATTTCATCAAATGAGCGGGACCGGTGGCGTGACAGCTCGACACCCATTTCGGCACAGACAGCCACGGCAAACCCGTCAATCTCCAGATCATTCTTTACGCCAACCGACTGGATATAGCACTGTTTGCCATAGAGCTTTTTCATGATCCCTTCGGCCATGGGCGAGCGGACAGAATTGTGGTCACAGCAAAACAGCACCGACTGGGGAAGGGGTGCGTATGTGCTGTCTTGCGCCATTACCTAGCCCCCAAAGTGCAGCACGCAAATCAACGTAAAGAGCCGGCGGGCGGTATCGATATCAACGTCGGCCTTGCCCTCCAGACGTTCCTGTAACACCCGCGCGCCTTCGTTGTGGATGCCGCGCCGCGCCATATCAATTGTCTCGATCTGGCTGGGGGGCAGGGTTTTGACCGCGTCAAAATAGCTCTCGCAAATCTGGAAATAGTCCTTCACGACCTGCCGGAACGGCCCGAGCGACAGATGGAATTCACCGGCCACGCTGTCATCTTCTTGTTTGATATCAAAGACAAGCCTGCGTTCCTTGATCGAAAGTTCTAGCTTGTAGGGGCCGGGCGGCACCTTGCGCCCGTCACGGGCGGGCAGGGCAAAGCTGTTGTCTTCCAGCAGATCGAACATCGCCACTTTACGTTCTTGATCTATCTCGGGTGTTGGCGGTGGCAGATTACGGTCGTCGATATTGATATGGATGATCTTGCTCATGGCTCACCTCTGTTCAGGCGGTCGAGACGTGCGCGCACGGACAGGCCATGCGCCTCAAGGCTCTCCGATATTGCCAGACGTTCTGCTGCAGGCCCGATCGCGGCCAGCGCGTCTGGGGTCATGCGTGAAAGGGTCGTGCGTTTGATAAAGTCCATGACCGATAGCCCGCTTGAGAACCGCGCGGAACGGGCCGTCGGCAATACGTGATTTGGGCCGCCAATGTAGTCACCAATCGCCTCGGGTGTCCAACCCCCAATGAAAATTGCGCCCGCATGGGTGATTTTCGCAGATAGCGCGTCGGCGTCAGCCGTGCAAAGCTCTAGGTGCTCTGGCGCAATCCGGTCTGAGAGGCGGGCGGCCTCGTCAAAATCCCTGACGGTGATAATAGCGCCGAAATCACGCCAGCTCGCACCGGCAATGGCGCGGCGTTCCAGCGTTTCCAGCCGCTTGTCGACGGCCGCCGCAACAGCCTGCCCGAAACCCGCGTCATCGGTGATCAGAATCGACTGTGCGCTCTCATCATGTTCGGCCTGTGACAGCAGATCAAGCGCGATCCAGTCCGGATCATTGTCCTTGTCGGCAATTACCAGAATCTCGGACGGGCCTGCGATCATATCAATGCCCACCTTGCCAAACACCCGCCGCTTGGCCGCGGCCACAAAGGCGTTCCCCGGGCCGGTGATCTTGTCGACCGGCGCAATTGTCTCGGTCCCGTAGGCAAGGGCGGCAATCGCCTGTGCGCCGCCGATCCGGTAAATCTCGTCGACGCCCGCAATTTTCGCCGCCATCAACACCAGCGGATTGGTCACGCCGTCCGGTGTTGGTACGACAATGGCCAGACGCTGCACGCCCGCCACCTTGGCGGGGATCGCATTCATCAAGACCGATGATGGATAAGATGCCGTCCCCCCCGGCACATAAAGTCCCGCAGCCGAAACAGGTGTCCAGCGCCATCCCAGCGTTGCACCGTCGGGGTCGGTCCACAGCGCGTCTTCAGGCATCTGGCGGCTGTGGTAGGCACGGATACGGTCAGCGGCAAGCTGCAACGCGGCGCGATCGGCGTCATCTACCAATGCACATTCCGCAGCAATCTCTTCGGGCGTGAAACGCAGTGTTTGCGCGGTCAGGTCGAGCCGGTCAAATTTTGCCGTCAGTTCCAGCACCGCCGCATCGCCGCGCTTGCGTACATCCGCGATAATATCCGCCACGACATGATCCACATCGGGGCTGTCTTCGCGCTTTGCGCTCAGGATCGCGGTAAAGCGGGTCTCGAAGTCGGGATCAGCGGTGGATAGAAACTGTGGCATCGGCATTCTCCTTGGCGCAGGACATAGCGTTCAGGGCAGGGGGCATCAATAGAGCACGGCGCCCTCCCGGACTTGATCCGGGACCTCGACCGCGTCTCGTGCAAAAGGCCCCAGATCACATCCGGGGCGGCGTGGCTTTATTAGGGATGCGACGGCGCCTTATTTGACGGTGCCACATAAGGCCGTGTGACATCGCGCAACAGCACCTCCAGGGCCTCAACCTCCAAGGCAATCGCGCCATCGCCGGCAAGGGTCAGCTCCACACGGCCGGTGCCATCTTCACCGGGCAGAAACGCAATTGCGAGCAGTGAATACACCATATCCGCATCGGCCTTATCCACGCCTTGGGTTTGCACCTTCAGCACGTCTTCCACCGCCAGAACCGACTGCACACGTTCATAGCTGCGCTTGCGCTTCTGCGCTTTCGGCGCGTCTTCCCAGCGAAAACGGTTAAGCAAAATCGCAAAACGCCGCGCCTTGCGATCCCATTTCATCTCGGCCGCGGGAAACACCGCATCCTGCACCAGTGCGGCAATCACCGCCAGATCCTCGGTATCCAGCGCCTTCAGGCGTAAAGGCGCCTCGCGCCCGTCCTCAAATCTTGCATCTTCACTCATGCCGACACCCGTTCAATCTGCGCCCCGACACCACGCAGCTTTTCCTCGATATGCTCATACCCGCGATCAAGGTGGTAAATCCGGCTGACGGTGGTTTCACCCTCTGCGGCCAAACCCGCGAGGATCAACGACACCGAGGCGCGCAAATCCGTCGCCATCACCGGCGCGCCTTTCAGGCGGTCCACACCGCGCACCGTGGCGACACCCCCATGCACCTCGATATTGGCTCCCATACGGATCAGCTCTGGCGCATGCATAAAGCGGTTTTCAAAGATCTTTTCTTCCAGCACTGACGTGCCGTCAGCGGTACAGAGCATCGCCATCATCTGCGCCTGCAAATCTGTCGGAAATCCGGGGAACACTTCGGTCGTCACATCCACCGCCTGCGCACGATCCGTGCGGCGCTTTACTTTCAGGCCATGTTCCGTCTCGCTCACATCCACACCGGCGGCATCCAGTTTTTCAACGAATGAGCCCACCAGATCCAGGCGTCCGCCCAGACATTCCACTTCGCCACCGGCAAAGACAGGCGCCAGCATATAGGTGCCAAGCTCGATCCGGTCTGTCACGACAGGATGGGTTGCAGCCCCCAAACGGTCCACTCCTTCGATGGTAATCGTGCTGGTGCCTTCCCCCTCGATATGGGCACCCATGCTGCGCAGGCATTTGGCGAGATCGACGATCTCGGGCTCGCGCGCGGCATTTTCGATCACCGTGGTGCCTTTGGCCAAAGTCGCCGCCATCAGCACATTCTCTGTCGCCCCTACAGAGGCAAAGCGCAACGGCACCCGCGCGCCCTTCAACCCGCCGGGGGCCTTGGCATGCAGATAGCCGTCTTTCAATTCAATCTCGGCCCCCATCGCCTCAAGCGCTGTGACATGGATATCCATCGGGCGCGCGCCAATGGCACAGCCGCCGGGCAAGGAGACGACAGCCTGATGATGCCGCGCCAACAATGGCCCTAGCACAAGGTTTGACGCCCGCATTTTGCGGACGATTTCATAATCCGCTGTTGTGGATGTCATGGCGTGGCTGGACAGAACCTGCACCTTGCCATCCTGCATCGAGGTCACTTCCACACCCAAAGAGCGCAACAAGGCAGTCATGGTCGCGATATCCGACAGGCGCGGGGCGTTGGTCAGCGTCAATGGCTCTTCTGACAACAGCGTTGCAGGCATCAGTGTCAGGGCCGCATTCTTGGCCCCCGCAATCGCAATTTTGCCGTTCAGCGGGGTGCCGCCCGTGACCACGATGGAATCCATGCTGCCTACTCTTTCTGTTCACCGGACGGAGCCGCCCGCGCGCGTGCCTGCGCTTTGCGTTTGGCCATATTGGCCTTCAACGCCGCCTTCAACCGGTCTTCCCGGGTTTGGACGCTCTTTTCGCCTTTGGGCTTGGTCTGTTTGTCGCTCATAGGGGTGGTCTTATCAATACCCGCAAAAACCGTCCAGAGAGGGCTTGCACCAAGGGGCGATTGCCGCTAATTCCCCGCCTCACGGATGCTGTGGTAGCTCAGTGGCAGAGCACACCCTTGGTAAGGGTGAGGTCGAGAGTTCAATCCTCTCTCACAGCACCATCCTCCCAGATATGTTAGAACTGCGATGAAATCGTCAGGCTCGCTGAAAATGTTGTGCGGTCAAAACGGCTGACGTTGCTGTCCGTGCGGCTTGCGTCGATCCGCAAACCGGGGGTGAAGCCCGCATAGGATATCTCGGGAAATCCGATGTCGGCATTGGCAAACACCGTGCGGTCCTGACGGCCGCCTGTCACGGCAAACAACAGGTTGTAGTCAGGATAATCGCTCCAGCGGAATCCCCCGCCAAGGCCAAGGGTGATCGGCCCCA